>NZ_JBNCAR010000027.1:0-52788 GCF_051280715.1 Thauera sp. AutoDN2
AGTGAGGTCCGCCCTCGTGAAAGTAGGTCATCGTCAGACTAACCCAACTACACAACGCCCTGATGAAAATTAAATCATCAGGGCGTTCGTGCGTCTACACGGCGCCAACTGCAGCTGACGTCTCGGTAGCGGTGTGACGCGCCCAGAACCATCAGGCACAATCCGGGGCTTGAGAGATTTCGGAGATCACGATGAAGTTCGATCTCATCATCGTCGGTGGTGGCCTTGCGGGTGCTGCGCTTGCCGTCGCGCTTCGGCGAAGCGCGTTGAGAATCGCACTCGTGGAGCATGCAGCCCCGAAGCGCAGTGACGGGTGGGATACGCGGATCTATGCGTACAGTCCTGCAAGTGCGGCTTTTCTGGAATCGCTCGGTGTCTGGGAGCATCTCGATAGAAGTCGTCTTTGTCCCGTGGCCGAGATGCTTATCGAGGGCGACGCAGGTGGGAAGCTGAACTTTTCGGCCTACGAGAGCGGCTTGGCGCAGCTTGCATGGATTGCTGAATCCAGTCTCGTGCATGTGGAACTGTGGGAGAGCGTGAAGCGTCAACACAACGTGACGCTGTTCTGCCCTGGTGCACCTGATGCCATGGAAAGGCACGACGGTGGTGTTTCGCTCGTGCTCCAGGATGGAGGACGCCTGTCTGCAAGGCTGGTGGTAGGGGCGGATGGAAGGGACTCTTGGGTACGCCGGCAGGCAGGTATACGGGCATCTGTCACGCCATATCACGAGAAGGGTGTGGTCGCGAATTTGCATTGTGAGCGCTCGCACCATGGCACCGCATTCCAATGGTTTCGCGAGGACGGCGTGCTGGCGTGGCTACCGCTTGCAGGGGACGCGGTGTCCATCGTCTGGTCTGCACCGGATGAGATCGCCGATGCGCTCCTCGCGCTGGACGACGCTGCGTTCTGCGCGCATGTGGCCGAAGCGGGCGCGCATCGGCTTGGGGCGTTCTCGCTGCTTGCGCCGCGCGCGGCGTTTCCTTTGCGGCTGATGCGGGTGGCCGAAACGGTGCAGACTCGGGTTGCGCTCATCGGTGATGCTGCACACGCGATTCATCCGCTTTCGGGGCATGGCATCAATCTCGGCTTCCAGGATGCAAGGGTGCTTGCCGAAGAGCTGGCGGGGCTCGCCTCCTGGGAGGACCCGGGCGATCTGAGGGTCCTGCGCCGCTATGCGCGTCGTCGGGCGGAGGAGCCCTTCTTGTTGCAGTACGCCACGCACGGCCTGAATCGCCTCTTTGGAACCCGGGATCCCGTCCTTTCTCTACTGCGCAATGCTGGGCTGAACCTCACGACCCGCTTGCCGGTCTTAAAGGACGTGCTTGTCCGTTACGCTGCGAACGGTCGCCTTTGAATGCATTGGAGAATCAGATGAATCGAACAATGGGTACGTTCACACGTACCATGGCCACGCCCCTTGCCTTTGCCTGCACCGTTCTCGTTACGGGCACAGTCCAAGCGAGTGAGGACGATGTCCGGAAGCAGATGGAGGCCTTCATCGGTGCGCCTGCGGTCGAATCAGTGACGAAAACTGGATACGGCGGCCTGTATGAGGTGGTGCTGAAGAACGGGCAGCTGGTGTACACGGATGCCACGAACAGCTTCATCCTTGATGGAAGCATTATTGAAACTTCGTCGCGACAGAACATCACCCAGGCTCGACTCAATGAGCTCTCCGCGATCGACTTCTCTTCGCTCCCGCTCGATCAGGCCGTGAAACTTGTCAGAGGTAAGGGGACGCGGGTCATCGCGACTTTTGAGGACCCGAACTGTGGATACTGCAAGCGTCTGGGTAAGGAGCTTGCCGAGATGGACGATGTGACGGTGTACACCTTTCTCTACCCCATCCTGAGTGAAGACTCGGCGAAGAAATCCGACAACATCTGGTGCGCCAATGATGCCGCACAGGCGTGGACGGATTGGGTGGTCAGCGGCAAGGTGCCGACTGACGCGAAGTGCGATACCAGTGCGATCGCGCGCAATATCGAGCTTGGCCAGAGCTTGCGCGTCACGGGAACGCCGACCATCTTCCTCGCCGATGGCACGCGTATCGGCGGCTACATGCCGCGTGTGCAACTGGAGCAGGCGATCGAGGACGCCGAGCGCTGAGCCGGGAGCTTCCCGGGCGGCGTGTAGCCGCTCGAGAAATCGGTTTCGCATGCAAGCACCAACGGGGGCTGCGTTCAGCGCAGGGCGGGAGGCGTCATGCCGTTGGGCAGGATCGCCCACATCTGCCCTTGCTGGCGCATGCGTCCGGCTTCTCGTCCAGCCTCAGCGCCGAAGCCCCAGAAGAAGTCTGCCCGCACCGTTCCCTTGATCGCGCCGCCGGTGTCCTGGGCAAGCACGAGACGGTTGAGCGGTCGGCTGCTGTTCGGGAAGCTCGTCGAGAGGAACACGGGCGCGCCAAGCGGGACGAAGCGGGGATCGACCGCGATGCTACGCCCTTCCGTTAGCGGGACACCGAGCGCTCCGATGGGGCCCTCATTCGAACTCGGCAGCTCGCGGAAGAAGACGTAGCTCGGGTTTGCGTGCAGCAGTTCCTTGAGCCGTTGCGGGTTGTCCTGCGCCCAACGCTTGATGCCGTCCATGGACGCCCTGTCGAGGGTGAGCTCGCCCTGCGCCACCAGCCAGCGACCGATGGATTGGTAAGGGTGTCCGTTCTGGTCTGCATAGCCAACCCGAACCATGCTGCCATCTGGCAGGCGTACCCGCCCGGAGCCCTGGACCTGAAGGAAGAACAGATCGATCGGGTCATCCGCCCAGAGCAGCACGGGTGCAGGAAGCTGCCCGCCGCGGTCGTCGATCTGCTGGCGGCTCCAGTACGGTACCACCTTGTTACCGACGATGCGCCCCCGCAAGCGTAGATGCTTTAGCTCCGGATGCACGTCGCCGAGTTCCACGGTCAGCATGTCGGCCGGCACGCCGTGAATCGGCCAGCGGCTGCGGGTGTTGCGCTGGCGGCTGCCCTGGATCAGCGGTTCGTAATAGCCCGTCACCAGTCCCTCTGTGCTGCTGTCCGGGTTGACGAGTTGCCAGGGGGTGAAGCGGCTCTCGAAGAACTGCCGTACGATCGCTTCGGTCGGCCTGTCACCGATCCGTTCGGCGGCGTCGCACGTGGCTTGCCAAGCGGGCTGGCGCGCCAAGGTGGAGCACGAAGTGCGCAAGGCTGGCCAAGCCGACGCCGGGTCATCGAGCCGCCACCCCGGTATATCGGCCCAACTGACCGCGCGCAAGGGGCGCGTGGAGGGTGCCGCTGGCGCTGCGGGGCCAGGACCTGCGCATGGGGGGCAGGCTTGGCACGGCGCCGGCGGTGGGCAGGTGCTGCCTGCGGCCGATTCCTGTGGGGCCGGTGCATGGCTACAGGCGCCCAGCAACATCGCGACCAGGGCGGGTGTAACGATTTGACGGGCACGGGTGTTCAGGCGGCGTTGCGCAGCGTCCTTGAGGAGCGCGGGCCTGCGGAGGTGCATGGGTGATATCCTGAGCATTCGCTTGAATTGTTGGCGTGGCTGCGAGTATACCGGGCACGGGCCCGGTGCCGATGGCCCTGCGCACTGACCACCTTCGACACTCCTGATGACGACTGAACTCGCCGATCTGCTCCGCCGCGCCGAGCGTGTGCTCGAGCGCCTGGAAACTCTCTTGCCCGGTCCGGCAAGCGCGCCCGACTGGGACGCGGCCCGCGCTTTTCGCTGGCAGCGCCGCCGTGGGCACGCGATGCTGCACGCGGTGAAATCTCCGCACGGCATCCGGCTTGCGGACATCCAGGACGTAGACGAGCAAAAGGAACGCGTCGACCGTAACACCCGCCAATTCCTTGCCGGGCGGCGGGCGAACAACGTTCTCCTGACGGGCGCCCGTGGCACGGGAAAATCTTCCCTGGTCAAGGCCTTGCTGAACGAATATGCGGAGCGTGGGCTGCGTCTGATCGAGGTTGACAAGGGCGATCTGATGGATCTCCCCGAGATTGTCGAACTCCTCGAGGGGCGCCCTGAGCGCTTCATTCTGTTCTGCGACGATCTCTCATTCGAGGAGGGAGAGGACGCCTACAAGGCGCTCAAAAGCGTGCTCGATGGATCGGTTTCGGCGATGTCCGACAACGTGCTGATCTACGCGACCTCCAACCGGCGCCATCTCATGCCTGAATACCATGATGAGAACCTCCAGGCACGGCACGTGGATGGGGAACTGCACCCAGGCGAGGCGGTGGAGGAGAAGATCTCGCTTTCGGAGCGCTTCGGCCTCTGGGTTTCCTTCTACCCGTTCAGCCAGGATGAATACCTGGACATCGTCGCCCACTGGCTGGGTAGCTTCGGCGTTGCTCCGGCCGAGATCGAAGCCGCACGCCAGGAGGCCCTGCAGTGGGCACTGATGCGCGGATCGCGCTCCGGGCGCGTGGCCTGGCAGTTTGCGCGTGACCACGCCGGGCGCCTCCAAGAGGCAGTGTGATGGTACGCAAACGGGTCGATGTCGCCGCTGGCGTTCTGTTGCGTCCGGACGGGCGCTATCTGCTTGGCCAGCGCGGAGCGGACACCGTGTATGCCGGCTATTGGGAATTCCCGGGTGGAAAGGTCGAAGCCGGCGAGAGCGTCGCGGAGGCTTTGTGCAGGGAACTGCAGGAGGAACTTGGCATTCGCGTGACGAAGCTGCGGCCATGGCTACGGCGCGAGCACCTATACGAACATGCCCATGTACGTCTGCATTTTTTCGAGGTCGCTGCATGGGAGGGCGAACTCGTGGAGCATGTTCACGCCGCGCTTGCCTGGGTCTTGCCCGAGGAAGCCGCGTGCGAGCCCATGCTTCCAGCGAACGGTCCGATCCTGAAGGCGTTACGTCTGCCGCGCACGATGGGCATCACCCACGCTGCTGAGATCGGTGCTGATGCGCAGCTCGATGCGCTGGAACGTGCGCTTGCAGGGGGGCTGCGCTTGGTGCAAGTGCGCGAAGGCGGCTTGTCTGGCGCAGTGCGTGCGCGTTTTGCGCGTGCAGCGCTTGCACGCGTGCGCAAGCATGGGGGGGTGCTGCTGCTCAATGCCGACGCGTGCCTGGCGCGCGAAATCGGTGCTGACGGGCTGCATTTGCCGGCTGCGGATCTTCTTCAGGCTGAGGCCCGGCCGGACTTCGAGTGGGTAGGCGCCTCCTGCCATACGCGTGCGGAGCTCGAGCATGCGGCGGCGCTTGGGCTCGACTACGCGCTGCTGGGGCCGGTGCTCCCCACACGTAGTCACCCGGGGCGTGCCGGACTGGGTTGGCCTGCCTTTGCCGAGCAGGTGGCGGGTTTGCCGATACCGGTATTCGCGCTGGGTGGCCTGCGGCCCGATGACATGGAGACGGCCCGCGATGCTGGCGCCCACGGCATCGCCGCGATCCGCGGGCTGTGGCATGGGGGGCAGTCGGATGCCGTGGTTCCGGTGAAAGCGGTGGGCTAGGCGGGCTGTGCTTTCAGCGCTTGCGTCCCTCCCCGAGGCCCGGAGGCTGGAAGTCGATGTCGTCCAGCGGGGCGTCGGGCGGAGAGGTGGGTACGCGATAGGCTTCGGACGCCCAGGCGCCGAGATCGATCTGGCGACAGCGTGCGGAACAGAAGGGGCGATGCCGGCTCTCCGGCGTCCAAGGTACCGCCTTCCCGCAGGTCGGACAGTTGACGGTGCGGACGCGCTCGGTCATTGCGTGTTCACAGCGAGCAAAAGGTCAGCTCGAAGGCCACGTCGCGCTCGGCCAAGCGGGGGCGAGCGACCGTTTCCGGGAGCATGAAGCGTACGTTCAGCGCATACTTGTTGGCGCTGATTTCGGGGACGACCGTTTCTGCCCGGGCGAGCCGAACACGTACCATCTGCGCCGTGCGCCCCGCCATGGTGAGCTGGAACGCTCCGCCGCGGGCGAGTTGCGG
Source organism: Thauera sp. AutoDN2 (assembly GCF_051280715.1). Lineage (NCBI taxonomy): Bacteria > Pseudomonadati > Pseudomonadota > Betaproteobacteria > Rhodocyclales > Zoogloeaceae > Thauera > Thauera sp. AutoDN2. Next base: position 5,889 of record NZ_JBNCAR010000027.1, read on the forward strand.
CTCGGGACGACCGCTGCTGCGTAGCAGCCGCAGTACGATTTCGATGCCGTCACGAATCGGCGACATTGGATGAATCCACACCTCCATGTCGCGGCGGCGGACCTCCGGATCTCGATTGAGCCAGAAGTGGTAGGAGGGCAGGTCGAACTGGCAGACACCGCCGGGAATAGCGGCCCGGCTGCGGATGCTCATCAACCATTCGTTCTCACGCAGGTACTGGCCGATCTTTCCGGCCATTGCGAGCAGGCTGCTTGATGCCTGCTCGATCTCGTAGAGCGCGCCGGAGAGCGCTTCCTCGGAGATCTCGGGGTTGTTGCGGAAGGACATCAGGATCTGGCGCTGACGCTCGAGTTCCTGGACCAGGTCGACCTTGAGGTCCGCCCGGCCCGCCACTTCCAGTGTCTCGAAGATCGTGAGCAGTGCGACGTGGTGATCCTGCGGGGTGTCGCCGGCCGTGAAGTGTGCGATCTTCACGAACAGATCCTCCAGACGCAACAGCGTGCGGATGCGCTCGTTGAGAGGATATTCGTAGCTGATCACCGCAATCTTTCCGCCTGTCTTGCGCCCTTTTCAATCGCGACGATGATAGCACAGGCCCTGTATCACGCAGCCGGGGGCGGTCGCGGCCGCCGGCGTTCAGCGGGCTGCCGCGGCCGCCAGATAAAGGGCATGCAGGCGCTCGACCTGTGCCTGCAAGACCTCCAGCGAGGTGGAGTTGTCGATGACATCGTTTGCGGCGGCGAGGCGCTCGGCCCGACTGGCCTGGGCGGACAGGATGGCGTCGATTTGCGCGTCGGGGAGTCCGCTACGGCGCTTCACGCGCGCACGCTGGAGGGCTTCCGGGCAGTCAACGACGCAGATGCGGTCGCACCGCTCGCGGTAGGTCTTCGACTCGATCAGCAGAGGAACGGCAAGAATCACGTAAGGCCCGGGGGCCTCCAGGCAGCGCTTTGTGCTCTGTTCTCCGATCATCGGATGCAGGATGGATTCGAGGCGGCGGCGAGCTTCCGGTTGCGTGAAGACCAGTGCACGCATCGCTGCGCGGTCGAGGCTTCCGTCTGCGGCGATGAGTGCATCGCCGAAGCACTGGCGTATGGATTCGATTGCGCCGCCGTCCGGTGCGGTGAGTGCGTGCGCGATGAGGTCGGTATCGACCACCGTGGCGCCAAGCTTGGCGAAATGATCGCTCGCAGCGCTCTTTCCGCTGCCGATGCCGCCGGTAAGGCCGACGATGTAGGGGGGGGTGGGATGCATGCGTTGGACGTCAGCGTGGGGAGCAGGGCTGGCGTTTTGCGGTCAGGCCACGCGCGGCGGACTCGACGACACGCAATTGGTCTTCCAGGACCCTCGCCTCGATACGATGATTTGTTCGCATGCGGGCTTCGATGCCAGCCCCCTGAACGCCGCGCGCACGCAACTGGTCGAGCAGGACGCGTGCACGGGCCTCCGTCTTGAACAGGCCCAGCGAGATTGCGTATTGGGCGGGGCCGGCTTCCTGCACGATGAAGGTATCGGTCACGCCCTGCAGATTAAGCTCCACCTCCCGTCGTTCGGCTGCGCTGCGGCTGCCCTGGGGCGGAATACGTACCCACCACGACTCGGGTGCATCGCTGCGCGTGCGTGTTGCAGTGAGGCCGATGCGGCGCAGGCGTTGGGCGAGCAACTCGGCCTCCTCGCCGGATAGGCCGACCCAGGCCTGGCATGTGGCCTGCGCGGGCATGGCGGGTGGGCTTCCGAGCGAGGGCGCGGCAGTCGTGATGTCCCCTTCCGCCAGATCGCTTTCGGGGTCCTCGGCATCTGTCCCTGCGGTCTGTTCCGACGCCTGCGTGCCATTCGTCGCCGACATGCCGACGGTAGCCTGTGTTTCGTCGACCGCCGACGGCGCGGAGGTCGTGCTGGGCGCCGCATCGTTCTCGCCCTCTGGGCCCGTTTCTGGCGCGACGGGTGGCATCTCGGGCTCGGCGATGGTGGCTGTGGTTCCGTCCTCGGATGCATCTGCGCCGGGCAGGGCGGGGATTGCGCTCACCAGTGCGGCTTGGGGCCCGCTGTCGCCGCTCAGGCGGATGCGCTCCGGGTGCAACTGCCCGGAGATGCGATGGGGTTCGCCGAGTTGCCCAGCCTCGCCCAGCCAGCCACGCACGATGGCGTAGGCCAGCAGGTTGAGCATCAGCAGCAGGATGATCAGGAAGCGCAGGGTCATGCCGATAGCTTAGACGAGCGTCGGCCCGGGGGGAACCCGGGCGGCGCAGTCGACCCGTGCTCAGCCGAGCTTGGGGAGGTGTGCGAGCGAGCGCGCCACCGCATCGGCCGGGTAGTCGTAGTCTTCGAGCTGGCCGGTGAAGTAACGCTCGTAGGAGCTCATGTCGAAGTGACCGTGGCCGGTCAGGTTGAACAGGATGGTCTTGCATTCGCCGGTGGCCTTGCAGGCGAGCGCCTCGTCGATGGCGGCGCGGATCGCGTGGCAGGACTCCGGCGCCGGGATGATGCCCTCGGCGCGGGCGAACTGCACGCCGGCCTCGAAGGTCGCCAGTTGCGACACCGCGCTCGCCTCGATCAGGCCGGCATGGAGCAGGTTGGACACGAGCGGTGAGTCGCCGTGGTAGCGCAGGCCGCCGGCATGGATGCCGGGCGGCATGAAGTCGTGTCCGAGGGTGTACATCTTCATAAGTGGCGTGAAGCCCGAGGCGTCGCCATAGTCATAGGCGTAGGTGCCCTTGGTCAGGGTGGGGCAGGACGAGGGTTCGACCGCGACGCAGCGCAGTGCTTCGGCGCGCTTGTCCCCCGCGGCCTTATCGGCTAGGAAGGGGAAGGCGATGCCGGCAAAGCTCGAACCACCGCCGCAGGGGCCGATCACCACGTCGGGGTAGAGGCCGACCTTGTCGAGCTGCTTCTTCGCCTCCAGGCCGATGATGCTCTGGTGCAGCACGACGTGGTTGAGCACGGAGCCCAGGGTGTAGTTGGTGTCGGCGCGGCCGGCGGCCTCTTCCACCGCTTCGGAGATCGCGATGCCGAGCGAGCCGGGGTTGTCCGGGTTCTCGGCGAGCAGGCGGCGGCCGGTCTCGGTGTGCGGTGAGGGGCTGGCGAAGACCTCGCCACCCCAGGTCTGCATCATCAGCCGGCGGTAGGGCTTCTGGTCGTAGCTGACCTTGACCATGTAGATGCGCACCTCCAGCCCGAACATCTGCCCGGCGAAGGCGATCGACGAGCCCCACTGGCCGGCTCCGGTCTCTGTGGTCAGGCGGGTGATGCCGGCCTGCTTGTTGTAGAAGGCCTGCGGCACCGCGGAGTTGGGTTTGTGCGAGCCTGCGGGCGAAACGCCCTCGTACTTGAAGAAGATCTTCGCGGGCGTGCCCAGAGCCTGCTCCAGGCGCACCGCGCGCACCAGGGGGCTGGGGCGCCAGAGGCGGTAGATCTCACGCACCTGCTCGGGAATCGCGATCCAGCGCTCGGTGCTCATCTCCTGCTCGAGGATCGCGGGCGGGAAGATGGCGCCCATCTGCTCGGCGGTGGCGGGCTTCCCGTCTGGCCCCAATGGCGGCGCGAGCGGCGTGGGCAGGTCTGCAGCGATGTTGTACCAGTGGGTGGGGATGTCGGCGGCGTCGAGCAGGATGCGGGTGGCTTCCATCGTGGTTCTCCCTTGTGTGCGTTTCAGTTCGTTATGGGTGAGGTTTCCCGTGATGCGTCGGTTGCGGCAACGCCCAGTCCGGCGAGGACCAGGTTGTCGATGCGGCGCAGCGGAATTTCGATCAGGTGGGCAAAGCTGTCTGCTGCTCCACCGCCGAGCAGGCAGATCGCACCCGGTTCTGCCTCGATCTGGCGGAACATACGGCATATGGCGCCGGCCTGGGCCTGAATGCAACCGGAATGGATTGCGTCGACCGTGCGGCGGGGCTGCGGGGTGAAGCGGCCGTCTGCGAGCGGCAGTTGTGCGGTGCCACGCGCCAGGGACTGCTGCATCAGCGTCACGCCGGGCAGGATCAGACCGCCCAGGAAGACGCCGTCGGCGGTGAGCAGATCCACCGTGGTGGCGGTGCCGGCCATGACGACCAGGCAGGGGCCGCCCTGAAGGTAGCGGGCGCCGATGAGTGCAGCCCAGCGGTCGGCGCCGAGTTGGGCGGGTTCGTCGTAAAGATTGGTCAGGCCCGCGCAGTGATGGCTCGATAGCAGCCAGTCCACAGCGAGCCCCCCGCAGGCGTCAGCGATCTGTGTGGCGACTGCCGCCCCCGCGACGTTGCAGCCGAAGACGCGTGCAAGGTCGGGGTTCGCAGCGCGGATCTGGCCGAGCGCCTGCACCTCGCCATGCCCGATCGCCCCTTCCATGAGCGCTTCGAGCGGCTGCACGGCGCGCACCACGCGCCATTTGATGCGCGTATTTCCGGCGTCGACGAGCAGGAGCTTCATGCACCAGCTCCATCGCCGGGCCGCAGGGAAACATCGCCCGCAAGCACGCGCTGCAGCCCTGCCTCGGTGCGCAGCAACAGCGCCCCGTCCTCATCCACGCCCGCGCAGATCCCGTAGAGGGCGCTGTCTTCACCGCGGATGCAGACAGGCAGGTCGGTGAAGGCATGGCGCTGTTGCCAGGCGCCGCGCAGCGCCGGAAAGCCTGCGCTGGCATAGATCCTGAACAGCCCGTGGAGCTCGGTCAGGATTGCGGCCAGAACGATCGTCGCCGCGGGCAGCTCATGCTCGAGGGTGCGTGAGAGATCGGTTACGCCGCTTTGCCCCGGGACCGAGATGCCGGTGGGTAGGTGCAGGTTGAGCCCGATGCCGATCACCGCTGCCGGTGGGCGACCGCGCGCGGGCAGCAGTTCGACGAGAATGCCTGCGAGCTTCTCGCCGTGTACGAGCACGTCGTTGGGCCATTTGAGCTGGATGCCCTGGGCACCGAGCCCCTCGAGCGCGCGCGCCAGTGCGAGGCCCGCCACCAAAGAAAGTCCGGCGGGGGCCGGTGCGCCGGGCATGAAGCGCCATAGCACCGAAAACGTCAGACTGGAACCTGGCCATGACAGCCACGCCCGCCCGCGCCGACCTCGACCCGCGGTCTGCCGGTTCGCGACGAGCACATGCACCCGGCCATCGTCGGCGGGCGGGGCCGCGGTGAGCGTGCCATTGGTGGAAGCGCACTCGTCCACCCAAATGATGGAGAAGTCGCCTGCGAGCATGCCCAGCCTCGCCTGCACCGCGGCGACCGCATCGGCTCCGACCGCGGGCTGGGGGTGTGCACATGGGGGGGAAGCTGCTGGCGGTGGAACTTGAGGTGGCACGGGCTCGTCGAATGCGGGAGGAAAAGACGCATTATCCGCGATCAGGGCCGCGCGGACGAGCAGGGCGCAGCCCCACGTGGGGCTCAGCTCTCGGTGTGGTTGCCGGGCGCGTCTTCGTCCATGCCAAGCTCGTGGATCTTGCGGCTGATGGTGTTGCGACCGATGCCGAGCAGTTGTGCCGCCTCGATGCGCCTTCCGCCTGTGGCTGCAAGCGCGCGCCGGATCAGGGCTCGCTCAAAGTCACGCGTGAGGCGGTCGAATACTTCGCCGGGGTGGGTCGCGATCAGGCGGTCGGCCTCGGAGGACAGCCCTTCGATCCAGCTCGTGGGCGCTTCGCGTCCAGGCTGGTCGCGCATCTCGGGCGGCAGATCGGCGACCTCGACGATCTGGGCTGGCGCCATCACCGTCAGCCAGTGGCACAGGTTTTCCAGCTGGCGTACGTTGCCCGGGAAGGGTTGGCCCTGAAGGTAATCGAGCGCGGCGTCGGAGATACGCTTGCGTTCCACGCCGAGATCTTGCGCACTCTTCTGCAGGAAGTGGCGTACCAGTAGCGGGATGTCCTCGCGCCGTTCGCGGAGCGGCGGCAGGCGCAGGCGGATGACGTTGAGGCGGTGGAAAAGATCCTCGCGGAACAGGCCTTGGCGCACGCGTTCTTCCAGGTCCTGATGGGTGGCGGCAATCACGCGAACGTTTGCGCGGATTGGCTGCTGGCCGCCGACGCGGTAGAAGTGGCCGTCGGAGAGCACGCGCAGCAGCCGTGTCTGCAGCTCGGCCGGCATATCGCCGATCTCATCCAGGAACAGGGTTCCGCCATCGGCTTGCTCGAAGCGTCCGCGGCGCTGGGTCGCGGCCCCGGTGAAGGCGCCACGCTCATGGCCGAAAAGCTCGGATTCAAGCAGGTCGCGCGGGATGGCCGCGGTGTTGATGGCGATGAAGGGGGCGTCACGGCGCGGGCTGTGGCGGTGCAGTGCGCGGGCCACGAGCTCCTTTCCCGACCCGGACTCACCGTTGATCAGCACTGTGGCGTGGGAGTGGGCGAGGCGGCCGATCGCGCGGAACACCTCCTGCATCGCCGGCGCCTGGCCGAGGATTTCGGGCGCGAGGGAGGTTTCCTCGCTCGCACCATGCTGGTGCGCAGTCTGCTCGAGCGCACGGCGCACCAGTGCTACCGCCTGGTCTACGTCGAAGGGCTTGGGCAGGTACTCGAAGGCGCCGCCCTGGAAGGCCGCCACCGCGCTGTCCAGGTCCGAATAGGCCGTCATGATGATGACCGGCAGGTGAGGGTGGTGCTCCTTGACCTTGCGCAGCAGGTCCAGCCCTGTTTCGCCCGGCATGCGGATGTCGGACAGCAGTGCGGCTGGGGCTTGCGGGGTACGCTCGAGTTCTGCGAGTGCGTCGCCTGCGGAGCTGAAACTGGCGTGGTCGATGCCCTCCCTGCCGAGTGCCTTTTCCAGCACCCAGCGGATGGAGCGGTCGTCGTCGATGATCCAGACGGTGTTCATGGTCTATGCACCTTTTTGGTGCGTGCCGGCGCTTCGGTCTCCCGCGGGGGCGGGGCACGAAGGCGCTCAGGCGCGCTCGGTAATCGGCAGCAGGATCGTGAAGCAGGTGCGCCCGGGGCGGCTGTCGACCTCGATCATGCCCTGATGTTGCTCGATGAAACTTTGCGCGAGCGACAGCCCTAGCCCGCTACCGCCCTCGCGCCCGGAGACCAGCGGATAGAAGATCCGGTCGCGGATCTCCGCGGGGATGCCGGGGCCGTTGTCGATCACTTGCAATTCCAGTGCCAGCCGGTACCGGCGCTTGGCGAGTGTCACCTGGCGTGCAACCCGGGTGCGCAACCTGATCTCGCCACTGCCACCGAGCGCCTGGGCTGCGTTGCGCACGATGTTCAGCACGGCCTGGATGAGCTGTTCGCGGTCGGCGGTGAGCTCGGGCAGGCTGAGGTCGTAGTCGCGGCGGATGTCGAGGGCGGGAAACTCCGCGAGGATCAACCTGCGCACCCGCTCGAGCACGTCATGAATGTTGAGCGCCGCCGGCCGCATCATGCAGTGTGAGCTCAGCAGCCGGTTCATCAGGTCCTGCAGGCGGTCCGCTTCGGCGATGATGACGTCGGTGAACTCGCGCAGCTGCGGGTCGTCAAGCTCGTGCTGCAGCAACTGTGCCGAGCCGCGGATGCCGCCCAGCGGGTTCTTGATCTCGTGCGCGAGGTTGCGGATCAGCTCTCGGTTGGCCTGCTGCTGCTGGAGCAGCTGTTCTTCCCGTGCGACCCTCAGCTGTGCGTCGATGGGGCGGAACTCCAGCAGCAAACGTGCGCCCGCCGCCTCGATGGGTGTGACCGTGCAGTCCAGGCGGATCGGGCTGGCTTCCCTGCAGGTTACCGTGAGGTCCTGCCCGGTGTAGCTCCAGTTCGTGCGCAGTGCGTTCTCGAGTGCCGCGCTCAGCCCTGCGGGCTTCCCGAGCAGACGCTCGAGAGGCTGGCCGAGCAGCTTGCGCTGGCTGATGGCGAAGAGATTTTCTGCGCCCGGATTGATATAGCGGATCGCCAACTGCCCATCCACCAGGATGACGGCAGAGGACAGCAACTCGAGTCCGGCAAATGGGGCTGCGGCGGTGTGGCTGGGAGGGGTTGGCATGGGCGCGTCCGAGGGATTCTTTCAATCAGAAGCAAGATACGCGCCAGATGTGGATCATCGCAGACCCGAGATCTCCCGGCGCAGGGCCTCGATGTTGCGTTTGTGGAGCTCGACCTTGTCCTTGAAGGGCTGCAGGCGATCGAGCACCTTTTGGTAGTTGCGCTCGTCGCCCGTTCGGATTGACTCCTGTTCGGCGAGCGCCTGCTCGGCTTCGGCGAGGGACTTTTCCTCGTGCTCGAGCTCGCCCTCGAGAACCTTGCGGCGTGCGTCGTCACGGTTGCGCTGATCGTCGGGGCTTACGCGCGGAAAACTTCCGGGTGTCGCCGCCGCAGGCGTGCCCTTTGGCGTGCTCGCTGCCGGGCTGCGCGGGGGCGCGGGGATGGTCGACACCGCCTGGTCTGACTCGAGGCGTACACAGCCGCGTCCGAGCGAGCGGTCGTTGGTGTAGGTCACTCGTCCGTCGGGGTCGGTGCACTTGTAGATGTCGGCCCATGCAGACGGGGCGAGGCCGGCAAGCAGGATCAGGGGAAGGAGTTTCGATGGATGCATGCACGTGTCCTGGGGGCCGCTTCCGTGGCGAATGCACGATCGTGCTCCCTTGTCCTTGCGGAATGAAGCCTGATTAGACTCCAGAAAAAAAGGACGGGCAATGCCCGTCCTTTCCTGATTGCGCAGTAATCCCTGGATTACAGGCTGTAGTACATGTCGAATTCCACCGGGTGAGTGGTGATGCGCATGCGGTCGACCTCTTCCTGCTTGAGTGCGATGTAGGCGTCGATGAAGTCGTTGGAGAACACGCCGCCACGGGTCAGGAATTCGCGATCCTTGTCGAGATACTCCAGCGCCTGCTCGAGGCTGGTGCACACGGTCGGGATCAGCGCATCCTCTTCCGGCGGCAGGTCGTACAGGTTCTTGTCGGCCGGGTCGCCCGGGTGGATCTTGTTCTGGATGCCGTCCAGGCCCGCCATCATCAGCGCAGCGAAGCACAGGTAGGGGTTGGCCAGGGGATCCGGGAAGCGCGCTTCGATGCGGCGCCCCTTCGGGTTGGCAGTGTAGGGGATGCGGATCGAGGCCGAGCGGTTGCGTGCCGAGTAGGCCAGCTTGGTCGGGGCCTCATAGTGCGGCACCAGGCGCTTGTACGAGTTGGTGCCCGGGTTGGTGATGGCGTTGAGCGCACGGGCGTGCTTGATGATGCCGCCGATGTAATACAGGGCCATCTCGGACAGGCCGGCGTAGCCGTTACCTGCGAACAGGTTCTGGCCGTCCTTCCAGATCGACTGGTGCACGTGCATGCCGGAGCCGTTGTCGCCAACGATGGGCTTGGGCATGAAGGTGGCGGTCTTGCCGTACTGGTGGGCGACGTTGTGCACGATGTACTTGAGTACCTGGGTCCAGTCGGCGCGCTTGGTCAGCGTGCTGAACTTGGTGCCGATCTCGCACTGGCCGGCGTTGGCCACCTCGTGGTGATGCACCTCGACCGGCACGCCGCAGGCCTCGAGCGCCAGGCACATGGCGGCGCGCACATCGTTCAGGCTGTCGACCGGCGGGACCGGGAAGTAGCCGCCCTTGACGCGCGGACGGTGGCCGGTGTTGCCGCCTTCGAACTTGTCGGCGGTGGACCAGGCGGCCTCTTCCGAGATGATCTTGCTGTACACGCCCGACATGTCCACCGACCACTCGACCGAGTCGAAGATGAAGAACTCGGGTTCCGGGCCGAAGAAAGCGGTGTCGCCGATGCCCGTGCTCTTCAGGTAGGCCTCGGCGCGCTTGGCGATCGAGCGCGGGTCGCGATCGTAGCCTTTGCCGTCGGACGGCTCGATGACGTCGCAGGTGATGACCAGGGTGGTCTCGTCGAAGAAGGGGTCGATGTAAGCGGAGGAGGGCTCCGGCATCAGCACCATGTCGGAGGCCTGAATGCCCTTCCAGCCGGCGATCGACGAGCCGTCGAAGGGATGGCCGTGCTCGAAGTGCTCTTCTTCGAAAGCGGACACGGGCAGGCCGACGTGCTGCTCCTTGCCACGGGTATCGGTAAAGCGCAGGTCCACGAAGCGCACTTCGTTTTCCTGGATCAGCTTCATGACGTCTTGGGCGTTCATTTTCACTCCTGGTGAGATGAGGCGATGCGGGTGTTGAGCGGGTGGAGCAGCGGCCGCAAGAGGTCGAGGTCGTTGCACCGGATGTCTGTGCAAGGCACTAAGCAGTAAGCGTGCCAAGTTTCGCAGATGCGCGAATCATTGTGCCATAAGGGGCTATGCCCGAAAGCGGTGCCTGAGTCCGCCTGATTCTGCACCCAGGTGGTGCGGTGCGGGGTTGGCATGCACCGTCATGGTGCAAGGGTGTGGAATACCCGGATGCTCCGAAAGCGGGGGTAGGCCCTGAGCCAGTGTGCGATGCGCTGTTGCAGTGCGTCGAGTTCCAGGCCGGCGGGGGCCGAAGACAGGAAGAGTTCAACCTCGACGCGCTGGCCGAGGTAGTGGATCTGCACGCGCGAGGGCGGGGGCAAGTCCGCGCCGAGCAGTGTGCGCATGCTGGCGACGATCTCTGCACGTTCGGGTAGTGGGCCCGGCGGCACGACCTGCAGGTCGCCGTCGTCTTCCGGGTCGATGTGAACCAGCACGTCACGCACCTCGGGGTGTGCAGTGCGAACGCGCATGTAAACCGCGTCGGAGATGCGGTGCCCCTCGGATACCGTGATGCGTGGATCGACCTGCACATGGGCATCGCAAAGCACGCGGTCGGCCATGCGCCGGGTGCGCATGTCGTGCAGCCCGATGACGCCCGGCGTGTCCTCGATCGTCTTGCGCAGACGCTGGAGTTCCTCCTCGGGGAGTCCCGTGTCGATCAGCTCGCCGACCGCCTTCCAGGCCAGCTTCAGCCCCATGTGCAGGATCAGGAAACCGACCACTGCCGCCGCGAGCGGCTCCAGAAAGGGGTAGCCCGCCAGGCTGCCGCCGATGCCCGCCGCCACCACCAGTGAGGAGGCAGCGTCCGAGCGCGCGTGCCAGGCGTTGGCCTCGAGTACGGGCGCGCGCAGGCGGCGTGCGGCCGAGAGCGTGAATCGGAACAGCCCCTCTTTGGCGAACAGGGTGATCAGCGCCATGATCAGTGCAGCCGGATGCAGCTCCGGCAATGCGTCCATGTGCTGCAGGCGCACGCCCGAACTCCACAGGAAGCCGATGCCCACCCCCGCGAGCACCGCGCCCAGCACGAGGGTGGTCGCGGTCTCGATGCGACCGTGGCCGTAGGGATGGTCCGTGTCGGCGGGGTCGGCGCCCTTGCGCCCTGCCACCAGCACGAGCAGGTCGGTGACCAGGTCGGACAGCGTGTGCGCCGCGTCTGCCACCAGGCTGAAGGCATTGGCGAACAGGCCGATGATGACCTGCCCCACGGCCAGGGCCGCGTTGGTGATGATGGCGACCAGGGTGGTGCGCTGGATGCCTTTTCCGCGCGCGCCGTCATCATGCTGGAGTTCGCGGGCTGTGGCGGTGCCGGAGGGTCTTTGGGGGGCGTGTGAGGGGTGCATGGGGGTGGCGCGGCGGACGCGCTATACTTCGGCCGACCTACATTTTAGACGGATGTTCGCATGGGAACCCTGTCGGACTTGTTGTCCCTTGCGCACGCACGTGCGGAAAACCTGGGGCTGGCGTACCCGGGCGCGCTGACGCCCGCTGAAACCTGGCAGGTGATGCAGCTCGCCCCCGGCGCGAAGCTGGTGGATGTGCGCACGCGCGCCGAACTCGATTGGGTCGGCCGGGTGCCGGGTGCGGTGGAGATCGAGTGGAAGTCCTATCCCTCGATGCAGGAAAATCCCAACTTCCTGGCCCAGCTCAAGCATCAGGTCGATCCCGAGGCGCTGGTGCTGTTCATCTGCCGCTCCGGCGTGCGCTCGGATTCGGCTGCGCGCCTCGCCACCTCGGCGGGCTATGCCAACTGCTACAACGTCCTCGAAGGCTTCGAGGGCGACAAGGACGCCAACAACCAGCGCAACCGCACTGGTGGCTGGCGCCATGCCGGCCTGCCCTGGTATCAGGGCTGAGCTGCAACAACTCCTTACCCGGCCCCGCGCGGCCCGGCCGAACCCGCCGCCGCGTGCAGGGTCCGACGCCCGTAACCCCGGGATTGTCCCGACCGGATCCGGATACCAGAACATGCAAGTCTCCACCATCAGCTTCGACCGCTTCAACGTGCTCGCCGACGACGAGGCGCAGGCGCGGATCCGCGCCGCGCGCGCGCGCCTCGGAGATCGCGCGGTGCTGCTCTGCCATCACTACCAGCGTGCCGATGTATACCAGCACGCCGACCTTACCGGCGACTCGCTCAAGCTTGCGCGCCTCGCGTCGCAGACGGACGCCGAGTTCATCGTGTTCTGCGGTGTGCACTTCATGGCCGAGGTCGCCGACATCCTGTCCAAGCCCAGCCAGATCGCCATCCTTCCCGATCTCGCCGCCGGCTGTTCGATGGCCGACATGGCAAGTCTGGCCAAGGTCGAGCGCTGCTGGCGCGAACTGGCCGAGGTGCTCGACAAGCCCGATGAGCTGATCACTCCGGTCACCTACATCAACTCCGCGGCCGACCTCAAGGCCTTCTGCGGTGAGCACGGCGGCATCGTGTGCACCTCGACCAACGCACCGACCATCCTCGACTGGGCGTTCGCCAAGCGCGAGAAGGTGCTGTTCTTCCCCGACCAGCACCTCGGGCGCTGGACCGGTTTCAAGAAGGGCATTCCGCTCGACGAGATGGTGGTGTGGGACCCCGACCTCGAGTACGGCGGGCTCACCCCAGAGCAGATCCGCAAGGCGAAGATCCTGCTGTGGAAGGGGCACTGCTCGGTGCACCAGATGTTCCAGCCGGTACACATCGACCGCTGGCGCGAGAAGCACCCGCACGGCTTCGTGATCTCACACCCGGAGAGCATGCTCGAGGTGTGCCAGAAATCCGATTACGTCGGCTCCACCGAGTTCATCCTCAACACCATCACCAACGCGCCGCATGACACCGAGTGGCTGGTGGGCACCGAGCTCAACCTTGTCAGCCGCCTCGCGGACGAGATGAAACCGCAGGGCAAGCTCGTCGAGTTCATGGCGCCCAACGTGTGCATGTGCTCGACCATGCAGCGTATAGACCCGCAGCATCTGGCGTGGACGCTGGAAAACCTCGCCGAGGGCAAGGTGGTCAATCAGATCAAGGTGCCCGAGCACGAGGCCGAACTCGCCCGGATTGCGCTCGACCGCATGCTTGCGGTTTCCTGATCCATAGCCACGGGGTCCGGCTGCGATGACGCTCAGGATCTGCAGCTACAACATCCACAAGGGCTTCTCGCAGTTCAACCGCCGCATGGTGGTGCATGAGCTGCGTGACCGCCTGCGCAGCCTGGACGCCGATCTTGTGTTCCTGCAGGAGGTGCAGGGCCTGCATCTGGGGCACCCGGCACGCCATCCGGACTGGCCACTCGAGCCACAGCACGAGTTTCTTGCACAGGAGGCCTGGCACCAGACGGCCTATGGTGGTAACGCCGTCTACGACCATGGCCACCATGGCAATGCGATCCTGAGCCGGCACCTGATCCTGAGCTCCGCCAATCAGGACGTCTCCGACCACCGCTTCGAACGCCGCGGGCTGCTGCACTGCGAGGTCCAGTTGCCCGAGTTTGGCGGGCCGGTGCATTGCGTGTGCGTGCATCTGGGCCTGATGGCGGGCAGCCGGCGGCGACAGATGGCGGCGCTGGCTGAGCGCATGGAGCAGCTTGCGCCGGGCGACACGCCGCTGATCATCGCAGGCGACTTCAATGACTGGCGCAATCACGCGGACGAGTTGCTCGGGCGGCGACTCGGCCTGGCGGAGGCCTTCGGTGGCGGGCGCGGGCGGCCGGCGCGCAGTTTCCCGAGCGCATTGCCCTTCTTCCGCCTCGATCGCATTTATGTGCGTGGTTTCCGGGTGCGGCAGGCACAAGTGCATTACGGCGCACCGTGGGCACAGATCTCCGATCACGCCGCACTGACCGCCGATCTGGAGCCGATCGTCTGATGCAGTTTCTCGCCGGCAACGCCGTCGCGCTGCTGGAGAACGGCGAGCAGTATTTTCCTGCGGTGGAGGCAGCGATCGACCGGGCCGAACGCGAGATCTTCCTGCAGAGCTATATCTTCGAGGACGATGGCACCGGGCAGCGCATCGCCGACGCGCTGGCGCGTGCCGCCGGTCGTGGTGTGGCGGTGCGGGTGATGATCGATGGCTTTGGTGGCCGCAGCTTCGTTGCCCGCCTCCTTCCGCGCCTGCGCAGCGCGGGGGTGCAGGTGCTGATCTACCGCCGTGAGCTCAGGCCGCTGTCGCTGCGCCGTCATCGCCTGCGCCGTATGCATCGGAAGATCGTCACCATCGATGGGCGCGAGGCCTTCGTCGGTGGCATCAATGTGGTGGACGACTTCGATGCGGGTGCGCTTTCGCACCCGCGCTACGACTATGCAGTGCATGTCGAAGGACCCCTGCTCGAGCCGATCGTGGCTTCAGCGCAGCGCTTGTGGCGGCTGGTGGCCTGGGCGAGCTTCCGTCGACGTGACTCCCAGCCGCTGCTCGCGCCGCCGCAGACCGAACGGGTCGGGGGCATTCGCGCTGCTTTCGTGGTGCGTGACAACCTCCGCCATCGCCACGCGATCGAGGATGCCTACCTAGATGCGATCGCCAAGGCGCGTGAGGAAATCCTCATCGCCAATGCCTATTTCTTTCCGGGGCGGCGCTTCCGCCAGGCGCTCACGGAGGCGGCTGCGCGCGGCGTGCAGGTGACCCTGCTGCTGCAGGGGTTGTCGGACCATCCGCTGCAGGGTTATGCCACGCGTGCCTTGTACCCGGCCTTGCTCGCGCGTGGCATCCGCCTGTTCGAATACCACCGCAGCTACCTGCACGCCAAGGTTGCGGTGGTCGATCGCACCTGGTCGACGGTGGGGTCGAGCAACATCGATGCCTTCAGCCTGCTGCTCGCACGGGAGGCGAACGTGGTGATCGACGATGCGCGCTTCGCGTGCGAGCTGCGGGCAAGCCTGGAGCGGGCAATCTGTTCCGGCGCCCGCGAACTGCGCGCCTCGGACTGGCAGCGTCTGCCCCTGTTCCGCCGCGGTCTCAGCTGGCTGGCCTACCAGCTCGTGCGCATGGCCATCGGTGTGGCGGGCTACGGGGGCCTCCACTGAATCCTGCACGCGGATGGGCGCCACCCGCTTCACTCAGCGTCCGATCAGGCGCGCGTGCTCTATTTTGGTGCATAGATCGACGACGACCTGGAGTCCCGCTTCGGCCGCCCTCTGTGCCGCTTCGGGGGCGATCACGCCGAGCTGCATCCATACGCAGCCTGCGCCCACCGCGATGGCCTCGTCGACCACCGGCAGCACGTCCGAGGGCTTGCGAAATACGTCCACGACGTCGATCTTCACCGGCACGTCGCGCAGGCTCGGATAGCACTTCTCGCCGAGTACTTCCGCATATGCAGGATTTACCGGAATGATCTTGTAGCCGGCCTTCTGCAGGTAGTGCGCGACTTCGTGACTGGGGCGATCGTGCTTGGCCGAGATTCCGACGATCGCGATTGTGCGGCTACCCTGCAGCAGCTTGCGGATCGCTTCCGGTTGCGCGCTGATGTCGTTCGGGTGCATTGGGTTACCTCATGAAAAGCCGGCTGCGACCGCCTGGCGGCGGCGCGGGACGGCGGTGATGGACCAGTTTGCACACGCCCACTGCCAGATCTCGGCAAGGGGTGCGCGAGCGAGTGTGGAGGGGGGATTCTGGCCGAGAAATTCGAGGGCGGCCAGCAGCGCGGTGCCGGGTGGGAACGCGTCCACCGCACGCGCGAGGGTCTGCTTGGAGAGCTTTTCGCCCGCAGCATTGGTTGCCAGAGGCAGGTGGGCGTAGTGCGGGGGCGGCATGCCGAGCAGCCCGAGCAGGTGGATCTGGCGAGCGGTGGCGTCGAGCAGATCGGCTCCGCGCACCACGTGGGTGATGCCCGCATCGACATCGTCCACGACCACCGCGAGTTGGTAAGCGAACAGCCCGTCGGCACGCAGTACGACGTAGTCGCCGGCGTCGGCGGCGAGGTCGATCTCCTGTTCGCCCTGGATGCGATCGACGAAGCGGACCCGCCCCTCCGCGCGCAGGCGCCACGCCCGTCCCTCACGCCCGGGGGGAAGGCCACTACGGCAGGTGCCCGGATAGCGTCGCGAGCCATCGCGGGCCAGCGGCTGCCCGGCCAGCTCGCGGCGTGTGCAGGCGCAGGGATACGCGTGGCCCGCTGCCTTCAGTCGCTCCAGGGTGGCTTCGTAGGCGCTGGTTCGCTGGCTCTGCCAGACGATCTCGCCGTCCCATGCAAAGCCGAAGCGCTCGAGCGTATGCAGGATGCCCGCTGCAGCACCCGCCACCGTGCGTGGAGTGTCCACATCCTCGATCCGCAGCAGCCATTTCCCATCGTGGGCGTGGGCGTCGAGAAAGCTGCCCACCGCGGCGATCAGTGATCCGAAGTGCAGCGCGCCGCTGGGCGAGGGCGCAAAGCGGCCGATGTAAGGCGCGCCGGGCTGGGCAGGCGGAAAACCGGCGAATGTCATGAGCGGGATCTTAGCATCGTGGCACACCGCCGCCGCCGAGGGGGATGCGATATGCTGCGCAGCCGCCCTCTACGGCACACGCGCGGATGAGGGGCTGGGTGCAGTGACCGGATGAAACCGGTCTGGCGCTTGATCGAAACAGCACAGGAAGCAGATGAGTACAGCTTCGTCCCGGGCATCGCAGCCCGCGCACCATCGCTTTGAGGCAGATCTCGTCCTGATACTGACGGGCCTGATCGCTGCCGCGGGCTGGATTTTCTCGAAGGAGGCGCTCGTCGGTTTGCCGCCGCTGCTTTTCATCGGTCTGCGCTTCGCAATTGCCGGGCTGGTTCTGGGTGCCTTTTCCGTGCCACAACTGCGCACCCTCGATGCGCATGGCCTGCGTAGTGGCCTGCTGGTGGGGGCGTTGTTTGCTGCGGGCATGGTGCTCTGGATCCTTGGCCTCTCGCATGCGCGCCATCTGGGCGAGGCGGCCTTCATCTCCAGTCTGGGAATCGTCGCGGTGCCCGTACTGGCGCGCGTGTTCTTCGGCGACCGCCCGCCGGCGAGCACCTGGTTCGCGCTGCCGCCGGCGCTGGCGGGCTTCGCCTGCCTCTCGCTCGATGGTGGTTTTCGCGTCGAGCCCGGGCAGTGGTTCTTCCTCGCCGCGGCGATGGTGTTCGCGCTCCTGTTCAACGTCAATTCGCACATCGTGCGCAAGGTGCCGGTACGGGCGCTGAGCACGGTTCAGATGCTCGTGGTCGGCGTACTGGTGCTGCCGCCTGCGCTGATGCTGGAGCAATGGCCCTCGCAATGGACGCTGCCGATGCTGGGCTGGCTGCTCGCCAGCGCGGTCGTCGCCACCACGTTGCGCTTCATGCTCCAGTTGCGCGGGCAGAGTCTCACCACACCCAGCCATGCGGCGCTGATCCTGATGCTGGAGCCGGTGTGGACCGCGATCGCTGCGGCCTGGTGGTATGCCGAAATCATGAGTGCTCTGCAGTTGCTTGGCTGTGGGCTGATCTTCCTCGCGCTGGTGGCGAGCCGCTGGGTGTGGATTCGCGGCCTGCTCGGCGGGCGCTGAGATTTCCCCGGAGGCGTCTGTTTGCCTCGCCGTTGATCGTGCAATGGAGGACGCTCAGGCTGCGTCCTCCCGCAGGGCGCCCTCGTGTGCGCAAGGTGGCGCAACGGGGGCGCTGGCAAACGGGATGTCGCGCGCACGCAGGGCGAGATCGATCAGGCTGAAGACCTCGTCGCGGCACAGGGGCTCATGATCGAGTTGCGGGACCCAGTATTTGACTCGGTAGCTGATTCCCTGCGGGCCGTATCGCACCACCTGCACCTCGGCCGGCCGCTCTTCCACGATGCTCCGTGCTCCAGCGAGGGCGGCGCAGATCAGCGCCTTGGCCTCGGCCACCGGCAGATCCACCGGCAAGGTGAGATCGGCGTGGTCACGGAACTCTTTGCGCGGGGCACTGAAGTTGGTGATGCGCTGCCGTGAGATCTGGCTGTTGGGCAGGATCATGTACGTGCTGTCGCGCGTGACCAGCCGTGTCGTACGCCAGCCGATTTCCTGGACTCTTCCCTGGCCGAGGGTTTCGATACGCACCCAGTCTCCCATACGAAAAGGTGCCTCGATGCCGAGTGCAATGCCCGAGAGCGTGTCGGCCACCACATTGCGGATCGCGAAGCCCAGGACTGCCAGAACCAGCCCTGAGCCGGTCAGAATGCCCGACAGGTCCCGGTTGAAGAACAGCGATAGGGCGACCAGCGTTGCGAATGCGAAGAGGAATACCCGAAGGAGGTCGAGCAGGACCTTGGGCACGGGGCGCTGTCCCTTTCTGCGCTGGGACAGGCGGAGGCTGATCAGGATCTGGGCCAGCTGCGCGGCGGCGAAGATCGTCAGTGCGATCAACGTGTTGCGCACGGGCTCCAGCCAAGCCTGTAGCGAATGCTCGGCAGGAAGGTGCTGGATCAGCGGTTCGGCGCACGCAGCTGCCAGCAACAGCAGGGTGACGCGGGTGGACGCGCGCAGCCAGGACGTGCGCGGTGCGGACGGATCGGGAGATTTCACCTCATCGTGCCTCAGGTCCAGAGCCCCTGCTCCCGCGCGGAGAAGGCAGAAGACCGTGTGTGTGAAGCCGGCCCATGGCCCAAACCCTGGCGAGGAGCACCCTGCGGGTCCCCGGGCCAACTGCGCCGGGGGCGGCAACGGCTGAGCCGAGGTTGTGCAGGCTCTTGCCCGGGTAGGCGGAGGCACACTTCGCGTGTGGTGAGCGTGCGTGGCGGTGGGCGGTTACGTTCATTTCGTCTTCTCCTCAGCACACCGCCGGGCCGGCCCACCAGCCGCTCATCAGAGCTTCGGGTTTCTCTGGGGCGCTGACGCGGGCGCTGCTCTCCCAGGCCTCCACCTGCACGTCGAGGCCTGCGAAGACACCGTAGCCGGCGCCAGCGCGGATGGCCTCGCCTGCGCTCAGGCTTTCCCCGGCACGGATCGCCCCTGCGGCGCCGATTACTCCGCCGGCCTTGATGCCCCAGCCCGCCTCCAGGTGCAGGCCGACCTGGATCGAACCGCCTGCTGCAATGCCTTGGCCGGCACGCAGGCTGTTCGCCACTTGAATGTCACCGCCGGCTTGCAGGCCCTTGGCGCAACGTACGCCTTCATCCACCTGCACGCCGAGGCCGACGAAGGCATTGCCCGCGATACGCACGCGCCCGGTGCAGTGCAGGTCCCAGCCGGTGCGAAGCTCGCCGTCGCAGCGTAGGTCGCCCGTGCAGTCCACACCCCAGCCTGCGCGCAGATCGCCTCCCACGCGCAGCCCGTCTTCGGCGCGGATGCTGCCCTCGATGCGCAAGTCTGCGCCGATGTGAATTCCGCCACCTGCGCGCAGGCCGCCGCCGGCATGCAGCGAGCGCCCGACGCGCACGACACCTCCCGCATCCACGCTGCCGCGTACCTCCAGCGTCCCGGCGAAGACGATCGCATCGGCCTCGATCGTGTCGAGCACGCGCACCTCGTCGGTGGGTCCGAACTGCTCCAGCAGCCAGCAGGCATCGCCCACCCGACCGGCTGCCACCATCTCGTCGAGCATGTTCTGGTAGTTTCCGCCGTCGCCAAACTGGCGGACGAACCAACGGAATCCGTCGGTGCAGGGGCGCTTCGCCCTGACGAAACTGCGTGTGAGAACCATTGCATCACCCTCGTGCATTACGTGGCCGCGCCATGGCGCGGTGTCCTGGAGTGCAGCCGACGGGATGTCGATGAGCGGGGGGCCGAATGGACCGGTGCCGAACCGCGGATGCGGTCTTGAGGGGCGGGAGGCTGGACAGGAAGCCCGCAGCGGCTGCACGTTGAACGGGCGGCGCGGTGCGCGCGTCCCGGGCAAGTGCCGTGCGGGGGTGGGGCTTAGCCCCTTCGCTGGCCCCGCACGGCTTCAGAAAGCACGGCGGGAGACCCTGTGACCTTGAATGCGAGCTGGGTCGCGAGATCGCGCAGCGGTGACATCATGCTGCGCGCACGCACACGACCACCCGCGCGCAGTGGTGCGCGGCAACGGGCGAAGCGATGGTGGGCAGGCGTGGTCATGCGGCAGGCGATCGATGGGTAAAGCGGCATTGTAGGCCAGAACGGGGGCCGTGTCGCTTGCCGCCGGGGCGGCCGTGAAACCGGCCCCGGGCTTTGGGTGGATGCGCTGTACGTGAGGGGCTGGTGCTCAGACGTTGAACAGCGATTGTGACTGCAAGTCATTGAATGAACAGTTAACCATGCTGCTCCATTAAAAAACATACTCATGTTTGTACTCAAGAAACTCAGCATTGAGTATGTTCAACCGTGATCTGGCGCCGTTGCGCCGGCTCGGATTCAGCTTTCCAGGCGCCGGCGACAGGCATCAATGGTGGATTTGATCTGTTGCGCCAGCATCTGCCTGATCGGCGCACGCTCCAACCGCTCACCCAATGAGCTTGCCTGCAGCAACATCCGTTCGATGACCTCTTCCGCCCGTTTCCTTGGGACGCCACCTTCCTCCGCCAGACGCAATAAATGCCGGCGTTCGATGGCAGCACCTTCGCCGCAAACGTCCAGGTGATGCTGGCCCATCGGGCCTTCGCTGAAGGTCAGGTCGAATGCCGGAGCCAGACGCCAGCGCCGGTCAGGCCCGAGACGCCACGCGAAATTCTTGGGATGGTCGTCACGGTTGTGGAAAAGCACATTGAAGACGGCTCGTGCGTAGGCTTTCTCCACTTCGCGCTCGTCGCGCGTCAGGAAACGGGTAGCCCGCAGGAAGGCGGTATAGTCGGTGGCACCGGGCAGGCGAAAATCCACTTGCAACAATCCAGCCAGACTGTGCACCGGGACGCGTTGCTCTCCCTCCCGGTCGAAGCGCGCGACGCCGAAGGCGGCCAGTTCGGGGCCAAGGTCGAACCAACGACTTTCGGGCACATCCAGTCCGCAATCCCGAGCCAACTCGGCATAGAGCTGCTCGATGACGCAAACCTCTTTGTGTTCGTTCTGCGCCGGGAACTTGACCAGCCAGGGACTGCCGGGCGCATCCGGACGGGTGCTGACTTGCCCGGTCATTGCGTCGTACTGCACCAAGGCCTTGGGCCTGGCCCCTTGCGGTGAGCCGCCGGTGAGCGCGAGCTCGCGCAGGGCTGCCCCCGCCTCGCCCGCGAGCGCGAGACGGCTTTGCTCGGCCAGCGCCAGCAAGGACCAGTCGGGCTCGTGGGCGCCGGCGTCGCTTGCCGGAACGAAGCGCAACGCGCCCATCGCGCGCTCACCAATGAAGGCCAGGCGGTCCAGTGGCCCGGGATGGCGCAAGCCGTGTTGACGGAACAGGCGATCCATCAGCAGCAAACCCCAGCCGTCAGGCAGACTGTCGGCTATTAGGCCCGGAAGGCGATGCAAATGGGTCGGAAAACCACCGTAGGCATCCGCACGCAGCTTGAGGTGCAAGGGCGACAGTTCCAAGCCCTGAGACAGAGCTTCGGGAGAATATTCGAAGAGCAGGGATTGACCGTCATCGGCCAGGCGTCCCAACGGCCAGTCTTCTCCCCAGCCGCAATAATGCACGGTAAGCAGCTTCATGATGTTCTCTTACGCGGCGCACGCTGGCGGCGGCTGACAAGGTCCACCTGCTCCATCTGGGCGATGGATTGCCGTTTGAGCACGAAGAGATCGTCCAGCGCCTCCAGCAAGCCAAGTGCCTGCGCGACACGGACCAGCGTTTCCAACGAGCACTGACCGTCGCTTTCGAGTTTGCGCAACGCCCCCAAGGACAGTCCGGCCATTTGCGCCAGTTCACGCTGCGTAAGCGATTGGGCAAGCCGCTGCTCGCGCAGACGAACACCCAGCGCGTGCAGGATCTCAGCGGGAGTCGAGAGATGAAAAGTCACTTTTATGACCCTTAACGCGTAAAAAATTGCGTAAGTACCATTTTAGTGGACTTTACTTATTCTTGAAAGCAGATGGCTGCGATAGCTGCCGCGAGCGACTAGGCAGTGACCATCGTAACGTTACGATACCGTAGCGCTACGATGTTACGGTGCAGGCTCCTGTCCAGCCGCCGGCGCCTCCAGCAGTACTGAAGGCTCCACCCCCAGCGCCTCGGCCAGCTTGAAGATGTTGAGCACTGCGATGTTGCGCTGACCACGCTCAACCCCCCCCAGATAGCTGCGTGCCAAGCCACTTTCCAGTGCTAGGCGTTCTTGCGACCACCCTCTGGTCTTTCTGATTTCTATCAGCTTCAGGCCGAAGCGTAGTCGGGGATCAAGGGCCATATTTCTCTCTTCTTTAAAGAGAAATGACTCTATGAGTACCCCCTCTATAGGGCTACGCCCGATAAGTACCCGCACTATAAGTGACAATTGAATGCAGGCGCCATAAAATGGCCTCTATGAGTAAAAAAATGGGGGAAATGACGTATGGCAAGCGTCTGGAAGACTGCGGGGGTGGGAGCGGCGGCGGGGCTGGCAGTTCCGGTGGCTGGGCTTTCAGGTCTTGCTGCCGCTGGTCTTACGCTGGTTCTTGTACTGGCGATGGTCGGCGTGGGGCCTGCGCGCCTGTCACAGACATCGCTTTGGGGGCTGTTGACCAGTGAGCTGATGCTCTATCTGCTGATTTCGCTGGCGATCTTCATGCTGTCCTTCCGCTTTCTGGCGCGCTTGCAGGCCCGCTGTCAGGCACTTGTAGCCAAGCTCAACGCTCAGCAGGGGCTGTCATTCGATGCTGGACATCTCTTGGGCTACCCCGCGCCGGCCTTTCTAGTGTTTGACCGGCAGCATCGCAAACTGGCTGTCTGCTCAATCGTGGATGAAGCCTGGCGTATCCACGACTTCTCCTGGCTGCTTGGGTGGCGGATGACCTGGCGCGAGGTCGAAAGCATGGAGATGAACGGCGGTAGCCGTCAGGTCAACGCCAGCGGCATGAGCGTGCCGACCTTCGAGCGCACGGTACGCGCGAAAGACTTCGCCATCGAGCTGCAAACCGCCGACCCGCAACGACCGCAGCTCAGCTTTCCCATGAGCCGCCGGGCGGCGGAAACCTGGTGTGCTCGGCTCAATGCCCTCTTCAACGGATAACCTCGCGAGGAACTGCGATGAAACACTACCGGAGCTTGCTGCTTCTGCCTTTTGTATTGACGGGCTGCGCCACAACCGACATGCAGGGGGCGCTGGATTCACTGAGCGGACTGGGACAATCCATTGGGACCAGTATGTCGCAAGCGGCTACGCCCGCAAGCGCGGCAAACCGCAACAGCCTGCTGGGCACTCCACTGCATAACGCCTTGCGCCAGAATCTTTCTACCGACGGTCGCGCCCCGGAGTGGCCCAAGGTGGTGATCAGCAATCTGCAAATTCCGGCGGATCAGATGACCCTGACCCGTAGCCTCACGCTCAAAGCCAGCGATTGCATTCACTTTGACGCAGTGCTCTGGCACGACGCCAAGCGCTCCGAGCGCTTCAGCAATCTGTCGCTTTGCGCGCCGGAGCTGCCGAAACAGTCAAACAACTTCGTACTGACCTGGAAGAGCTTTTCCATCTCCGGCAAAACCACCGGTCAGGTTCGTAGCGATGGACCGATCCCACCGTACAGCAAGCTGCCCAGCGACCCGGCGATGGAGCGCTGGCTGATGAATCAGTTCGGCCTTTACTATGTCGGCTCGTTGCTGACGCTGGTCGGCTATGACCCCAACTTCACGGTCGATGACCGCCGCTTCTGGATCAGGAATATCAAGGGATGAACGCACTGCTGCTGGCCGCTATGCCGGTGGTGCTGATGGATGGCACTGCCCCAGACCCCGACTACTGGTTGCGGATCGAGCCAGCCATCGCTGTCGCAGTGGAATGCCGTCAAGCCTTGCCGTTGCACGTACTGGACGGCATTGCGCCCAATGCTCCCGGCAGTTGGTCGCTGACACCGGCACGCAGCTTCACGGCATTCGGCCTGCCGGTGAAGCGGATCGAGCTGTTCATCGACCCGGATGGCGAGCTGGGTGCAAGCTATACAGCAGTGATTGAAAAGCGCAGCCTGGAACAGGTGCGCAAGCAACTGAAGCTTGCCAGCCAGCGCGGGCGCATCGGCCAGCTGTCGGCAGATCAGCCCGGCGCAGAGGTTCAAGTGAGCTGCACGGTCGCAGCAATGGGGCAAGGGTGAGCATCCAGCGCATCCTCTCCGGCGGCCAGACCGGCGTAGACCGGGCGGCGCTGGATTTCGCCATTGCCCGGCAGATTCCGCACGGCGGCTGGTGCCCGGCAGGCCGACGGGCCGCTGATGGCGTACTGGATGCTCGCTACCAGTTGCTAGAAACCGAATCCAGCGGCTACCGCCAGCGCACCAAACGCAATGTGCTGGACGCTGATGCCACACTGATCCTTTACCGGGGCAGGCTCGAAGGCGGCAGCCTGCTCACTCGCGATCTGGCGGCGGGACACGGCAAGCCGCTGCTGCTGTGCGATTTGCATGCCCCTACAGAAGAGCTGTTGGCGGCATGGCAAGGCTGGTTGCTTAGCCATCCCGTCGCTATTCTCAACATTGCTGGCCCGAGTGAAGCACGCAACCCCGGTATTTACCTGCAGGCGAGCGCGCTACTGGAGCTTTTCTGGAGTACGGAACATGAACCGATCTGATGCCCGTTGCGCGACACCTTATATTTACTCGGGTGAGTTGCAGATCCGTCCCGAAGTGGATGCCGCGCTGGCTGCGCTGAAAGACAAACCCTACACCGCCATCCCCAGCTGGAAAAACGACGGAACCTGGGAGCTGTGGACGGTGGAAGGCGACGGCGAAACCCAGCCCTGCATTATCAGCGGCCCATCGACAACCTATGCCAGTGAGGCCGATGCGCTGGCTGCCGGTGCGGCCTGGTTATCTAGACAGCGCTGAGCAACCTCAATTCCATCCCTCGCTGACAAAGCCAACGCAACGGCGGCTGATCTCGACCAGCGGCCTGATGTCTTGCACCTGGACGACTCCTCGGTCATCACGAGCCGCTGCGCCCAAGGCCCGCTGCAGAACCAGACGCACACTGCGCGGCGGCAAGGCTTGCAGACGGGACAGGACATCATCATCCAGCCTCTCGGCAAAGGCGTTGCCCCAGCTCGACTCGTCGCGGAGTCGGTTGTAAATCGACTGCGCAATGCTTCTGACCTGCTCCGGCCTGGGCGGTTGAATGTGCAACACCGTCAACCGTGAGCGTAGCGGCCCCGGAATGGCATCCAGCTCATTCGCGGTCGCCATCCAATTCACATGACTGGCGTCGATGGCAAAGTCGCGGATCGACAGGTCGATGAAATCCCGCGCACTGCGCGGTTCCAGCAAGGTATAGAGCGCCGCCAGCGGATCGTATTGCGGTCGCCCGTTGCTGGCCTTATCCAGCTCATCGAGCACCACCACCGGGTTGGCCAGTGGCTGGTAGGCCAGCAGCTCGAAGAGCTGGCCTGGCTCGGAGTTGCTCCAGAACGATTCGGAACCGGCGAGCGGCGAACTTGATTGCGTACTTGCCATGTCGAAGACCCGAAACGGTAGCACGAGCTGATCGGCCAGCCAGCGTGCCGCCTCGGTTTTGCCGATGCCCGCCGGGCCGACCAGCAACACGGCAGGCCAGGACACGCGGCTATCGCCCAGGCTGGACAGGGCAAAGTGGTCACGTAGCAGCTCGGCCAGTTCATGGAAGTTTGGAAAGGCCTGCGCGAACTCATCCAGAAGGGCTTTCCAGTCCGGGGGCAGAAGGCCCAGTTGGCGGCTACCATGGCCCGCCCGCTTGATCCGCTCCGCCATCGCCTGCGCGCGCTTGAACTTGTCATCGCCTTTCGGTCGGTGGCGATCCACGAACGCCTCCAGCCCGGCTTCATCGACAAAGACGATGCTCGGTAAGGGCATTGATTTAGCGGTTTCTGTCGGCTGCTCCTGAACCTGCTCCGGTTTGGCCTCACTTGGGACGGGCTCATCTTCAACCGCTATGGCGGCGCGTACATCTTCGGTCGTCACCTTGCCCAGATCGAGCACCACCTGCTGTACACCCTGTTCGACGATGAGCTGGCGGCTGCGGCGCACTTCTTCGGCAAACAATCCTTGGATGCCGTCATGTTGCGGGCAGCGTTTCGGACGGATGCCGTCCCCGACAACCTGTACACCGCAAACGGGGCATTTTTGCAGCGAAAGGTGCTTGGTCTGGGCAATCAGATCGAACACGGCTGCTGCACGTTCGCTGTGGCGTCGCGGCGGCTGGTAATGAATGGCCAGGCGATCCCGGTTGCAACTCACCGACAGTGAGCCCTTGCGTGCGACCACTGTGGGCGGCAGCAGGCATTCCACCTGGGCAAACAGATGTGCCACCACGGCCAAATGCCCCGGCGCGGGTTCGACGATTTGCCGGACAAGCCAGGGATGCTGCTCCTTGAGCGCAGTAATGGCAGCTTCGTATTCCCGCAGGCGCAACGGACGGGCTTGCTTTGGCTTATGCATGATGGCCTCCGAAGTGTTGTAACTATAATTTACTATAACAACGCTTTGCGCGAATCGCCAAGCCCCGCGCGCTCGCCTTGTCGGCCAATAAGTCTTATAGTGATTTACAGTGAATTCACAGAGCCCGACATGCCAAGCCTTACCAACGAACAATTGCCCGCCTTTGCCGCTGCCTTGATACGACTGCGCGGGGAAACGCTGGGGCGGATCGCTGAAGCCACCGGTATCCGCACTGCCAACCTCTCGGTCTGGCTACGTGGCAAAGAGCAGGTGATCTCCGCCAAACGACTAGTCGGCCTGTTGCACCACCTCGGTGTGGAAGGCGGGCGCCTGCGTAGCGACGTGTTGCACCAGTGGCAGGATCGTGGGGCACTGGATGACAGCAAGCTCGTGCTAGGCAAGCTGCTGGCCGACAAGCAGTCGGTGTGGTTGTTTCAGGATGAGCAGCCGGGGCTTATCAAGACCCGCTTTCTGTTGGCTGGCGATGTGCTGATCCGCATGGAGATAGAGCCGGGCGTCGATCAAGCCCTTGATTTGGCGACAGTCGTCAGGGTGGATCGTGTCATCAGCACCCCTACAGCATTGGCCGGGGTACCAATCGACTCGTTGGCATCTGCGCGCAACGTCCTCTTGGCCCTGGCGGAGCAGACCGCATCGGACGTGGGTGACGAAGAGCTGCTGGAAGGGCTGATGTTCCGTCTGACCGAAACATTAGGCAGTAATGTCACTTCAGCGCAGGGCTGGCAACAACTGGAGCAGGCGCTGAGGCGGTCCCTAGAGGCTGGCCTGGCCCCAGGTGACATTGCGAGCTTACTCAAAGGGCACCTACAGAACAGATAGCCAGACCGCTTCTTGTTCGAGCGCCAGTCCGGATAGGCGCATTTGTGCGGTTAACGGGCTCAGATAGTCGGGCAACTGGGCAACGGCACTGGCGAAGTCCCGAAACGTATCCTGCCATAGCCGCTGGCTGCCATAACGTGCCAGCTTGCTTTGCCAGTCGGGCATCAGCCAGCATTCGCAAGTGTCGCCAAGCTGTGCAAAGAGTCGCGCGAAATTGGCCAGCCCCACACCGTCATAGTCCGGGAACAGTACGACTCGGCTTGCACGCGGGCGCTCCCCCAGCCAAGCGAGAAGCCGGCCATCAAGCTGTCCGCCGTAGTACAGCAGGGTGGCTTGCGTTCCTACTGGCAGCCAATCCGTGCGGTCAAACAGCGCCTGGTTCTCCACCAGCCAGAGCGGCTGCCCGCTTTGCCAGGTGTCGCCAGTTTCAATGCGCAGGCTGGTAGCCCCGAAGTGGTGCGTGAGCTGGCTGAGTGGCAGCTCGCTCCCGTGTTCGCCTTGCCGCCAAAGCACCTTTTCGCCAACGGCCTTGAGCAAGGGGTAGTAGCACTCATGCTGATGATTGCGCGCTTTGCTGTCGCGCGCGTGGGCGATGTGTTGCGCCCGCAGCGGCAGGTCGTCCGTGGCCAGCATCCCGACTTGGGGGGAGAGTGCGCTCAGATGGATATCGAATAGTCGCGGATCGCTGACACGGTAAACATCACCGCGCCCCTGACGCTGGCAGATTACCGCTCCTGTCTGCCGGGCAAAGCGATCCAGAGCGCTGCGCTGAGCGGCGGTGAAATAGCTGGCCGGCAGGGCTTGTTGGCCATGCAGTTTGAGCAAGGCTGCGCGCAGGGTTCGATCCATGCTCAGGCGTCCAGCGGTTCGATGATCTGCCAGCTATGACGGCTGATCTGGTTGCTGCCGTTGCGCGTGTGAATCGGCACGCAGTAGCGCACGGTGGTCAGCGGCGCGGGTGAGGCAAAAATCAGCGAGAAGCCGAACTCCGCCGCCGTGTCGATCAGGCTGCGCTGATTGCGGGCGTCCAGGGCCAGTGCCTCGTCTAGGTAGCAGATGCCCTGGATGGGGCGACGCTGATCCTGCATCAGATGCAGCATCGCCAGCCCCGTCACCAGTTTGGCCATCAGCACGGTGCCATTGGAGGCGGCACTGTCGAGGTCATCGAAGGCTTCCGGCTCGCGGTCTGCCTTGCCGACCCAGAAGCGCAGGCGAAACAGGTCGGCCACGCGCAGGCCGTGGCGGGCATTGCCCTCTTCGATCAGCAGGGTCTTGGCGCGATTGAGCTGCTCGTCGTCAAGGACGCTCTGCTGGTTGAACAGCTCGAAGGTTTCGCCGCTGTCCACAGTGGCGGCGGTACTGATCAGCAGTTCGATGGCTTCGACCAGAATGGTTTCGTCTTCGGGTTCGATCTTGAACACTGCCAGATCGGAAAGTTGCCGGCCGCTGATCTTGCGGTTGAACTCGCGCATCCGGCGCTTGAAAGCAAACAGGCCGTCGCGCAGTTCGCGCAGGCAGGCGGCCACATTCACCACAGCCGAGCGTACTTTCTTTTCCAGGGCTTCGGCTTCCTGCGGCAGGTGATGGGCGAATTCAACGAGACGAACAATCTCGCTTTCCGGTTCGCCGACAAACTGATACTTGGTCAATCCACCGCTATGGATTTCACCCAGCAGATGGCGGATCTGCTCATCCAGCTCCAGCAACTGGCGGCAGTCGACCTGATAGGTCTGCAGTCGCTCGGCCAGTTGCTCCAGCGCGAACTCTGGCTGGGCCAACCAGGGGCTGTGCGGCAGATCGGCCAGCCAGGTGAAGGGGCCTTCGTGGTCGATGCGCTGATGACGGCGTTGCTCGATCTGCCGGTGTTGCTGCTGCAAGGCCGCCAAATCCTGTTGCCGCTGTTGGCGCTGCTGATCCAATGCGCGATGCCGTTCGGCCGACTGCGCCAGACTGGCGCCGAGTTCGGCAAGCTTTTTCGCCAGTGTCTGCAGGCGCTCCTCGCGCTCGGCCTCGCTTTGACGCAAGTCCTGCATGTGCGCGTAGTCCCGCAACTCGGCATCCAGTTCGGCCAGTTGCTGCTCCAGCGATTGGCGTTGCTGTTTGACGTTTTCCAGAGCCAGGGCGGTGGCCAGTTGTTCTTGCAGCTGAGCCTGCTGTTGCTGCAGCTCCTGCTGCAATTCGCCCAGTTCCGCCAGAGTGCGTTGCTGATACTGCGCGGGCAGGGCTTCCAGCCGCAGTTGCAGGCCAGGCAAGTTGAGTTGCCGGGCATCAGCATCGGCCAAGGCTGCAATCAGCGCCTTGCCATCGAGATGGAAGTCTTCGCTGCCCAAAGTCAGTACCGGCTTGGCCAGCATCTTGTTCAGCGCACTGAGTTGTTCCGCAGATACGACACCGGCCAGTTGCTGATAGAGGTTCTGCCCCTGGGTGCGCAACTCCTGAGCCAGCTGCGCGGATTCCCGTTCGATCCGGGCCAGCTCGCGCTCGATGGCCGCAGGCGTGCGGCTCTGGGCTTGGCCGATCCGTACCACCAGCGCATCCCGTTGTTCCTGCAGCTCGCGGCGGCGCGCCTCCAACAGGGCGCGTTCAGGGATCAAGGCAAAACGCTGCTGCAACGCGCGCAACTGTTCGCTTTGCTGGCGGAGCTGCTGTTGTTCCAACTCGCACTCTTTCTTCTCGCCAGCCGACTGCATATCCTGTTCGCGCAGGCGCTGCAGCTCGGTATCGCACTGCGCCAACTCATGCTGCAAGGTTTGCTGGCGGGTCTCGTAATGCTGTTGCCACTGGTCCAGTGCTGCGTCGATCAAGGGACGCCAGCACAGCAATTTGCCGCGCAACACCAGGCGGGCCTCCTGCTTCTGTTCCAGTTCGCCAAGGGTGGCTTGCAGCCGCACAGCGGCCAGGTACTGGCTGCGTTCGGCGTTGAGGTCGGCAAACGCCTTGTCCCATTCCGCCTTGAAGTCGATGCTGGCATCCGGCAGGTCACGCCGGAAAATCTGCAACAGATAGTCCTTTACCTCGCTGGAGCGCAGTTTGTCCAGGCGCAGCGTGCGGGTCAGCACCCGCTGAAAAACGCTGGCATCGCTGGCGTGCTCCAGGCGGAAAACGCAGAAATCCTGCTGACTGGCGAGCTTGCGGCTGCGCCCGCCATAGACCATGTCGGCAAATTCGCTGCTGCTGTAGCTGAACACCCGGCGCCCAAAGCTGGCCAGATGGCTGGCCAGTTGCGGTTGTGCCACCAAGGTGCCATCCGGCAGGCAGAACTCCTCGACCTTCAGCGGCCCGGCATAGGCGAAATACTCGTACTCGAAGCTTACCCCTTTGCCCACGCAACCCAGCACGACGGTGCCGGACTCCGGCAGCGACACCTCCAGCAGCACATAGGCGCTGTTGTTGGGGAAATAGAAGCGCCGGCTCTTGTCTACGTCATGCGCGCCGAAATCCATGCGGCGGCGGTCGATGATCAGCAGAAACTGCAGGGCATTGATCAGGCTGGTCTTGCCGGTATTGTTGGGCGCCACCAGAGAAACCGCGCCATCGAGCGGCAGCTCGGCACGCGAGTAGCCGGCGCTGCCCAGCAGGACCAGACGTTGGAAGCCATACTGCATCAGGTGTTCTCCTCGTCGTCTGGTGCATCCGCAGCCCAGTCTTCCTCCGTCGGCGCGTTCGTTTCGTCGCCATCGGTCTTGGCCGTCAACGCCAGGCTTTCGAAATGATCGAGGTAACGGCATACAGCGGGCAGCAGTCGCCAGCCTGCTGGCTCTGCCATGGCAAAGCCGAGGTTGCAGGCGCGGCCCATCAGCTCCACCAGGGCGTCGGGGTTGAGGCCCTCGGCATCCAGCAGGTCTTGCTGTTGCTTGTAGACCTCGGCCAGCCAGGCGCTGTCGATCAGCCAATCGGTAAAGCGCTGCAGGGCCTTGCCGGCGTTGGCCTGGGCATCGAAGATCACCATGAACAGCAAGGCCAGCTGGCGGCTGATTTTGCCGATGTTGCTGTTGGCGTCACTGTTGTGAAACCAGGCAAAGCCCCTGGCATCCAGGCGCAGTTCGAACCCCAGCGCGGCAAACAAACCGACATAGCTGGCCTCGTGCTGTTCCAGCTCCGCCCACAGCGCGGGCTCGGCCATTCGATTCAGGTGTTTGCCGGAGAGAAACAAGCGGAACAGCTCGGCCAATGCCGGCATCTGTGATAGCGCGGCTGCCAGAGCGTGTGGGATCGTCATTGCGGGATACTCACGCGGTGAGGGTGATGCAGGACGCGAATCGTCTGCAACGTGGTTTTTTCAGGCTGGCTGGCTGCCTCGAACTGCCAGCCGGGCTCATGTTGCAGGTCATGGAACAGGCGCAGCAGTGTGGCATCCTGCAGGTGGGCGTAATGGCTGTGCAGCCAATCGAGCAGATTTTCCACGGGCAGGCTGCGGGCCAGATGCGCACGAATAGCGGCTTCGTCCACCTGCTCCAGCAACGGAACGTCATCGCCGGGTTCATCCTGCGGAAAGGCCACCGCCTGCGGCTGGTATTGGCGTGCGGCAGCCATGACCGCCCGTACCTCATCGCCCAATTGCAATTTGAAACCGCGCTCATTGCGCCAGACGGGGAGTGCGGTCTCATCCGCCGGGTGCGACAGTGCGCGACGCAGGCCGCGTTTGCGCACCTGCCCCAACAGCAAGCTGATGGCACTGGTAAGTACGTTGTGCTGACGCAGTTCTTCGCGCAAGGGCAGCAGTGTATCGGCGCACTGTTGCGCAACCAGCCGCCCAAAGCGCCGCAGCTCCTTGGCCTGGTGCGCCACCTGACGCAACTGCAGGCGATGCGAGTAGAGCGCACCCTGTACCGACAATTGCTCTAGGCTCAAGTCGAGCGCACGCTCCGCTTCTTCCAGATAGCGATAGAAGGTGCCCTGCGAGCCGCTGTCCATCATCTGGTTCATCGGCTCCACATAATGATCGTAGGCTTCCAGCACCTCGCGGTAGCGCTGGCTGATCGGCATGCTGCTGTCGGCGCTTTTGGCGTTTTCCGCCAGTTCAAAGAGCGCGTGCCGGTCCTGATCGAGCTGCAGGCTGATCTGGCGGAAGAGTTCTGCCAGCTTGTTGGCGGCTCCGCGCACGCGATCCATGTCGGCCCCGAGCATCCCTTCATTGAGTGCTTCGGTGGCTTCACGGATGGCCGCAACACGCGCCTGCAGTACGGCAGCCAGGCCCAGCTCATGTTCACGGGTGAGGCCGCGCACGAACTCCAGCACATAGGCATTGAGCTGCAGATCGCTGCTGCGCGGCAAGGTTTGCAGGATGTCCGCATTGACCAAGGCACGTAGCACCGCGCCCTGCGTTTCGGCATCCCGTTGCCCGGATACCTTGGCAATGCCGTTCAACACCTGATCGCTGGTCAGCACGGCAAACTCGCGCGACAGCCGCACCAAAAGCTCCACGGTGTCCCAATGGGTGTAAAGCGCGTAGACCAGCGAGCGAGGGTTGGCCATGTCAGTTCAGTCTCCCACCACCGAGCAGGCATGCCCTGTGCGGCATGCTCTCACCCGCCAGCCGCACAGGGCGGCAACCCGGCGCATGGCCGCAGCGGGGTTTCATAAGGTGCAGGCTGGACGCATCGACCATTCGTTGTCCCCACGCCGCCGCGCCCGATTTCTGGCGAAATCGAGCCCAGCGGCCACATTCTTTGTGCTCTCGCGAGCCAGCACAAAGAATGTGCTCATCGCGCCGGGGACAAGCGACTCTCGGCCTGCGTCCCACCCGGAATGTGTCAGGCATGGTGGCAACACTGTGTGCACAAAGTGGCGTCAATGTGGTGAACAGCGTGGCAACATTGTGTTGAACATGGCGGCAGCATTGTGGCGACATGTGGGTCATAGTGTGGCAACACGGTGGCACTGACAGCTCAAGCGGTCGCATGGATGAAAGCATTCAGTGCCGCCGCGATGCGTTTGCGGCGCTCTTGCAAGAACGCCTTGTAGTGATCCAGTGCCAGCAGTTCCTCCTCCACCGGGATGCACTGTGATGCGAATGGTGTTTCACCGTGCTGCGCCACCAGCGGCAACAGGTAGGTCACAGGCGCTTTGTCGCTGATCGCACGATTGGTTTTGCCGCCGATGAAAGCCAGGTTGGCGATGTCGTCGGCCTCGCGAGGGGTGTAGCTGCCGCGCAGCAATGCCTTGGGGAAAATGTGATGAAACTGCAAGCGGTGCTGACTGCCCGAGTGGTCCAGAGCAATGGCAAGGTGGCTGCGCCAATCCTTGGCGCCTGCCGCACGAAATGCCAGGAACATGGTCTTGAACAGCGCACTGCGCTGGTTGCGCCCCTCCAGCTCTTCCGGCGTGATGTCAAGACGGCCGAACTGCAGACGCAGCCGGTCGATCAGTTCATTGACGCCGCCGCCATTGCGGATGGTCGCCAAATCCTGATCCAGAATGGTCTCGCTGGAACCCCGCGAGAAACGGCCTTTGGCATTGGCGGCCAAGGCCCAGTAGCGCAACTGCTGCGCCTCTTCCGTGCTGAGGGCATAGTCGCGGCGGTGTCCAAAGTAGGCCAGTACCACCAGTAAGAAGGGCGATGACAGCAAGGCAGGGCTGTCGATACCCAGATTGCTGCGTGCGAAATTGAGGGCAAATTCCATCCCCTCGCAGGCTTCTTTCCACGCTTGCTGCAGTACGTCCAGGGTCAGGCTGCCGACGGTCAGAAAACGGGATTGCCCGGTGGCAAAGGCCATCAAATTCTTCAGGTGCAAACCCAGATCCAGCTCGAAACCGTTCTGGGCGCAAGCATTCTGGAAGTCCAGGAAGGTCTGCAGCGAGTGCCGCCATTTGGCCGTGATCTGCGCCAGAGCCAGATCGGAGCTGCGCAGCTTGGCACCCAGCGAGTTGACCCGCACGAAGATTTCCGTGACCTCGTCGTAGGACAGTGTTCGCTCCAGCACGTCCATGCGATACACGTACTTGCGAATGCCACGTAGCCGGGCTAGGCGCTGGCTGTATTTCTCGTAACGCGGATCATCAAAGCCACTGATGCCCGCACGTTTGAGGAAAGGCGCATCGCTGTCGGTCTTGAAGACTTCGGATACCTTCACCCACTGCGGCAACTGCTCCAGCTTCCGGGTCGCCACCACGAAGGTCATTTTGTTGAAGCGCGTCAGCAGTTCGTCCTCGCTGGCGTCGGCCTCGTCGCCGCCCAGTTCGCCTTCCTCATCGACCTCGGCGTCATCGCCGTTCTCATCCACTTCGGTCACGACGGCCAGTTGGTCGGGATGCTCCAGATTAAAGAGCAAATCGATGGGCCGACGGCGACCGCGCACCGACACCGGCTCGCCACGAATGACGGCAGACAACGAGGTCAGACGCTGTTGTCCATCGAGCAACAGGCGGGTGCTCTGATAAGGGTTATTGCTTTGGCTGACGGCAAAGCTTTGCAGGGGCACGGCCTCATCGGTTTCCCACAGCAGAATCGCCCCCGAGGGATAGCCCCGATACAGAGAGTCGAGCAAGTCGCGCACGCGCGTGGAGCGCCAGACATACTGCCGCTGCATTTCCGGCAAGCGCAGCTCACCGCGCTCGATCATCGAGACCAGTTCTTCAACGCTGGCTTCAGCCTTGGCCATGGTGCTTCCTTATCCTCTCAATCTCACTCAACTGCTGCGGGAGGCTCGGCAGCAGGGATGATCAACAACAGCTCGGAGTCATCCACTAGCCTGTAAACCGGCCGCTTGCCGGACAGCCGTTCACTTTGATCCAGAATGATCTGAACCCCTTCACCACGCTTGTCCATCATGGCGCTGCGGCCTGTGATCGCTTTGTCCGCCTCGGGCACGGAACATTTGGCCAGCAGGCTGGTGATGGCTTCGTTTCGCGCGGCCTGGCGGTAGGGAAGGCTCTCCACCGTCATGGTGTTGGGGATGGCGCCTGGCGAATACAGCTCCAGCCGGTCCGCAAACATCCGCAGGCGGATTTTGGCGCCATGGATCGAGTAATCCCGGTGTGCAACGGCATTGACCAGGGCCTCGAAGACGGCGGTCATGTCGTACTGCGGCAGATCGTGCCTGCCCTCATCCTTGGTGGCATAGACCTGCATGTTCTTGCGGACGAAGTGGCAAGCCGCCAGCACCTGGGCATCCAGCGGCCCGGTGATGTCCTGGGCGTCGAGCTGATAGGCCGTGTCGCCTTGCGGCAGCACCTCGGTGCCACGGTAGGCCACCGCCTGAATGAAGGCATTCGGCAACCAGCGGCGAGGATCAGCACTGGCCATCAGTACGCCGGCGATGGTCGGCCGAAGTGCGCCGTCGGCATCGGTGCGCGCCATGGCCAGTTTGTCTAGAAGCACTTCGCGCGTATCTTGCACGCGAGGACTGGCAAAACGTTGCCAGAGGTCATCTGTAAGGTCGTCGAGTGTGGCGCCAGGCACCGGCTGCTCGTCGAAGCGGATGATGCGCGCCTGGCTGCGTTGCTGGAACAAACGCGCCAGATAGTCCGGAGCCATTTCACGCTTGGCGCTGCCCACGCGGTGCAAATAGCCGCCGGGGCTTTTATGCACGAACAGGCTGCTTGCGATATCGACTTTCAATACTGGCAAGGGCTCGCCTGACGTGCTGGGCAGGCTCAGACGCTCGATCACCGGCGCGAGCGGCGGGGTGATGCTGTCCAGGCAAATCTGCCGGACGAAATCCTCCACCAGGTCCAAGCGCTCCAGCGGGATACCGAGCACTTCACGGGTGTCGTCCACGCCGAGCACGCACACACCACCCCGGCTGTTGGCGAAAGCGGCCAGCTCATCGGCCAGCGAATCTTTATGGGGGGCTGACACCTTTTGACCGGCAAAGCGGACTTCCTTCAACTCCAGATAGGAGTCCTCTCCCAGGCGAATCTTGTCGATCAAGTCCGCGATGTTGTCGAACATGTCAAACCTCTCTTCCCAGGCGTTGGTAACGCCGTTCGAACGCTTCTTCGCCGCCTTCCATCACTTGGCAGACTTCGCGGCGCATGGCCTGATCCTGCAACGAGCCGGTTTGCTTCACATGGCACTGGTGGTTGAAGTCCAGTACGTGGATCAACTCTGCATCGCCATTGACCACGATGTTGGGGTTGTGGGTCACGATGATGAGCTGACGGCGCAGTTTGTTGCTGCGGATCTGCTGCACGACCAGTCCGTAGATCAGGTGGTTATCCAGGTCATCTTCTGGCTGGTCGAGCACCAGTGGCTCGTTGCCGTGCGCCAGCAGGAAGGCCAGCATGGCCGCCGCGCGCTGCCCGGCGGACGCCTGGCCGATGGATTGAAAGTCCCGCCCGTCACCTTTGCGGCTGTACTCCACCTGCAAACCATCTTCGGGGAACCAGCACAGGATGTGGTCGATGAATTCCGGGCGCTTGTCGGCTTCCGCTTTCAGGAATTTATTGAACCAGCCGCCAAACTCCGCCTGCCCGCGACCGGCTTGCGACAGGCGTTTCTTCTGCGTCAATAGCGCCTGCTCGAAGGCCGCCGTATCCCATACGCCCGGCTGCTCGACCAGATCAACCGTGCCCAGCAGATCGGCCACGAGCCCTTTGGGGGATGCCCCCTCTTGCTCCTGATACAGGTCGTCCACGTACTTGCCTTCTGCGGCCCCAAGCACCTCCCGCAAGGAGCGCTCGATGCCCTGCGCGTCCCGGCTGTAAGGGATCAGTTCGATGCGCACAAAGGGATTGCCTTGCAGCGTTGCCTGCAGAAATGCGCTCCGTTGGGCGCTGATGGCGCGGCGGGCGGATTGCACCTGTTCCAGCAACGACTTGGCCTTCTCGCGCAACTCGGTGTGCTGCTTCTGCAAGGCTTCCAGCTTCTTCAGCTCGACTTCCAGGCGCTGCTTTTCTTGCACCAGACGACCGTACTCGCTGGGGTCGCTGACGCCTTGTTGCTGCAAGTCGGCTTTGAGCTGCTCGTAAGCCATCTTGGCCGCGTCGATCCGCGCAAACCAGGGCGAAGCCTCCAGTTCACCTCTCAGGGCTTGCCCTCGCTCCTTCAGCACGTTTGCCGCGCGCTCGACGTCCTGCTGCGCCTTGGCGATGGCGGCGTGCAGCGCCTGGACAATGCTCAGTGCTGGACCGTCTTCGGCGGTATCGAATAAGCCTTCCGGCAAGTCTTCCGCCAACAGATCGTCGGCAAGCGCTTTCAAGCGGGTTGCCAGTTCGGCGGAGGCGTCGAACTGGCGTTCCAGCTCGCGGCTTTGCCGGTTGGTGCGCTGATAGTTTTTCAGCAGAGCGGCATGATCGGCGCCCTCGAAGCGGGCCAGCTTGCGCTGAATATCTTGCAGGGCCAGCGTCAACGCTTCACGCCCTTGCAGCTTGCCATCCAGCTCGCGCATTTGCGCCCGTGCGGCCAGGAAGGCACGCTTAGCTTCCTCGAAAGCGGCCTGCTGCGATTGCGTGCCCGCCGCATCGTCAATCACCTTGAGCAGCGCCTGCTGGCTGTCACCGGCCAGCGCGGCGATCTGCCCCTGGCTGAACAAGCGCACCGGAAAGCGTTGCTCGGTGACGGCCTGACTGGCCGAAGGCTTGAAACTGCCCGTAGCGGCGTCCCATTCCTCCACCGCGTGGCCCTGGCCGTCCTGCCGCCAGATCAGGCGATAGGGCATGCCATCGCGCTGCACTTGCACGCAGAGGCTTGTTTCCGCCCGTAGTCCGCCTTCGTCATTGCGGCTCCTGGCAACCTGATTGAAACGCTTGAAGGTCTGCCCGGCTTCCGAGCTGAGCGACAGCTCCTTCTCACGGCGATAGGCCAGACGCAAGGCATGCACCACGGTCGATTTGCCGGTCCCACGACCGCCGATCAGAGCATTGAAGTAGGGGTTGAGCGGCAAGCTGGCAGACGTTCTGCCACGCCCCATGTAACGTGCGTCGCGGATTTCAATCGATTCGATGAAATGCTCGGGCGTATTGAACGGCGCAAAGCCGTTGCTCTCATCACTGCGCTTGACCGACACCTCCTGCCCATCGAGCAATGCAAGGCGCAAGCCCTCCAGACTAGGCCGGGCCATCTTGATCCAGGTGTAGCGCGAACCGGGAACAGCCGTACCTTGGAAGCTGTGGCAATCGCTGCCCGCCACGCTGGCAAATCGCAGTTTCAGTTCATCCAGAATCATGGGCACGGGGCTGGAGGAGGCAGTCCACTCCAGCGCCAGGATGCCGGGTTCCTGCAAGACCGCCTTAACCGTGTTGGCATCCATCACGCATTTTCGCGTACCAGGCTCGACCTGTAGCAGCCCCTTGTCGCCTTCGACGTGTGCCGGAATGGCCAGGCCGCCCGCCGCCAGAATGCGCTCCACCACTTGGGCGGCGCCGATGCGGGTGACGCCATCGCTGTCGCCGCGCGTGCCTTGGTAGTCCACCCTTGCCAGCAGATCGCTGATGGTCTGACTGGTGGCGGACGGGTCGAAGATTGCGAGCAGATGAAAGCCGCCTTGCACCGAGATTTCTACCCCTGGGAACAGGTGTAGCTCACGGAACCCGTCAGGTGGCGTGCCGGCGTCGGCCTCGCGCTTCATCTGCGCATAGGCCGCCTTGAGCGAGTCGATCCACTCGCCGGTGTTGTGATCGGTAACGGCTACGCAGTCGATCCCGGCGGCCATGTACTTGAGCAGCCATTTTTGCGGTGTCAGCTCAACGGGCGTGCCGATGGCGGCCTGCCATGCCCCGGTGTCCTTGGAGGCCGGCGTGTGGGTATGGAAATCGAACTTCCACCAGCGGGCGCCGGGGTAAGGCCAGGGTTGGCTCATGTTCTTCTCCTGATTGCGGCCATCATTCCTCCGCCTTGGTTTGAAGCACCTGCATCAGCGCCTGAACTTCGCCCCGGAACGGGCTGGCGTCGAATTCGCTCAGGTCACAGGCAAGACAGGCCTCGATGTCCTTGCGCGACAGGTAGTGCTTGTGCAGGAAGTTCATCTCCACATGAACTTCACTGTCAGCGATCTCGCGCTCGTCCGGGTTGGCGCTGTCGCGCAAGAACTGCAACAGACAAGCACGCAGCACGCTCGACATATGAGCCTGAATGCCCCGGATCTGCTGCATGACTTCTTCGATGCGCTGGTCTGCCGTTGCCTGATCGCTGAAGAAAATGTTGCCGTTCGGGTGGGCGATCTCATTGCGCTGATCCACCAGCTTCTGAAACTTGCCGATGTGCTGGTTCTCGCAGCCGGCCAAGCGCAGGAATTTGAAGATGCTGCGCTCATTGACTTCGCTGAAGGTAAAGGGCGAGCTGGCGGTCAGCAGCTCCTTTTCCTTTTGCTGGAACAGCACCGCATGGGTGAAGGCTTCCGGCTTGGCCTGCTTGATCTGCCACACCGAGAAATACACGTAGCTCATGTAGAGCATATGGAAAGCAAGGATGGCGAACTGATACTTGCCCGCCACATAGTTGCTCTCGAAGGCTTCCCAGACAAAGCGGATGTATTCACCTTCGCCTGCCGATGGATAGGCCAGCGGCAGGTAATCGTGGATTTCTAGCGCGGCATCCATGTTCAGCCCACCCAGATTTTATTAATGGACAATTTAATGTCTTGTTCTCGCTCAGAGATTTCCTGTTTTAACTCTTCAATGCGTCGTTGATGCCCTTCAATATCCAAAACGATCTGACGTTGAGCATCGATGGGCGGTATTGGAATTTCGATACTTGAAAGTGCACTCTTAGAAAACTCCTTGAAGGTGCCACCAGTTGCCAGTGCCTCCAGCCTCGGCGTTAGAAATTTCATCATGTATGCCACGAATTCAGGCAGAACACGGCTGTGATCCTGAATCACGATGTTCTTGAAGCCTTGATTGGTGGCTGTTGGAATTCGCGCAATTGCGACTCGACCAATCGTGGCACGGCTGGAAACTAGTACTGTGCCGACCGGCAACAGCTTGGCTGATGAGTTTTTTAATCCTTCTTCGCTGATAGTGCGCTCGGTGCAAGTAAGCTGAGTGATGAAGTCTGATTGCGGAAGATCTACGAGCGTTGCCCACGGCACTCCACCGCCCCAATAAGTCGGTTCATCTGATTTTGGTGTGCCGCCGCTTTCGATTCGAAATAGTGTTTGATCCCCAAGAGACACCATCGGCCAGTGCTTTGATTGGTCCCCCTCCAGCCGATATCGATCACCACTGAAACTCCAGTCGGCGCTTTCTGCGATCTGTGCTCTGCTCACGCAGTGCGCCAGCTCGTTTCCTTCGAAGGCATCAGGAGCAGCGAAGAAGCTTTTCAACTTCTTCTCAGCAAGAGGTAAATCGTTCTGCTCGATAGGGCGACGCTGTGCACCCAATGCGAAGCCATCGTTGCCGACCTTCACAAACAACACCTTGTCGGTCTGCTTGGCCAGTCGTTTGTCCAGAATCAGGATGGAGGTCTTGACGCCGCTGTAGGGCTGGAACACGCCAGCCGGCAACGAGACGACCGCCACCAGCGAGTTCTGTACCAGCAGCTTGCGCAGTGCCTTGTAAGCGGTGCCGCTCTGGAAAATGATGCCTTCCGGCACGATGATGCCGGCCCGGCCGTTGGGGCTCAGGTGCTCATGGATGTAATCGACGAACAGCACTTCCGAGCGCGTGGCTTGAATGGAAAAACGCTTGTGCGGTTTTATGCCGCCCTTCGGTGACATAAATGGCGGATTGGCGAGGATCACATCCGCGTGTTCATTCCACTTATCTTCGCTGGTGAGCGTGTCGTATTCGTCCACGTGCGGGTCACTGAAGCCATGCAGGTAGAGGTTCACCAGCGACAGACGCACCATGTCCGGTGAAATGTCATAACCATGGATGTTGGCAGCCAGCTTGTTGCGCTCGTCCGGTGTCAGCTTGTCGCCCGGCTTGTGCGCTTTGTTCTGGTCCAGGATGTATTTCCAGGCCGAGATCAGAAAGCCTGCCGTACCGCAGGCGGGGTCGAGGATGCGCTCGTGCTTCTGCGGGTTGATGACCCGGACGATAAAATCAATGATGTGTCGCGGCGTACGGAACTGGCCCGCATCGCCCTGGCTGCCCAGCACCGACAGCAGGTATTCGAAAGCGTCGCCCAGTCGCTCCGAATGATCGTAGGAGAAGCCATCTATCTCCTTCAAAAATGCCTTTAGCGTTTCCGGATCGCGGTAAGGCAGGTAGGCGTTCTTGAAGATGTCGCGGAACAACGCCGGCAGGTGCGTGTTCTCGGTCATCTTGCCAATGGCCTCGGAATAAAGGTTCAGCGTGTCCTGCCCCCCCATGCTGGGCGCCAGCAGTTTGCTCCAGCTGTATTTCTCGAAGCCATTGACGAAGAAACTGCGCTTGCCGCCGAACTCCTCGGATTGGGCGTCCATGTCGTCCATGAACTTGTAGATCAACGCGATGGTGATCTGCTCGACCTGACTCTTGGGGTCAGGCACCTTGCCGACAAGAATGTCGCGGCAGGAGTCGATTCGGCGTTTAGTGTCGGTATCCAGCATGGTGTTGTTCTTCTCGTTCGGCCACCTACGGCAGCCTTGAATGACTTACATGAATTGGTTGAGCGGAACGTAGTCTTTGACGTACTCCGGGATGCCGTCGCGCCACTCGGGCGGCACGGCGCGCAGGTCGCCCACGCCAAAGGCCGGGTTTACGTTCAGCTCGCTGAAGCGTTTGTCGTCGATGATGGCGCGCAGGGCTGCGTCAGTGGCATACGCCTTGAAGAAGTACTTCATCGCCAGCACAGCGATGCCCTGGTCTTCGGCCAGCTTGCTCTGGTTGGCGAGCAGGAACTCCTGGAATTCATCCTCCAGCAGCTCATCCTTGCTCTTGAAGTACGGGATCAGGCCGAAAATCTTCTGCAGGATTTCCTTCAGGCTCAGCCGTCGATCCACCCCGGCGGCACGGCGCAGCTTCTCCAGGTTGAAGTACTCGTTGGGTTTGTCGAACAGCTGGCTGGTCACGTAGTCAATGGCCTGCTCCCACTGCTCGTTTTCAACCTGCTGCTGCAGCATCGGGTCGGCTTTGACCTGATCCTCGAATTTCTCGAAGAACATCCGGTCGATCTTCATGCCTTCGTAGCCGATCTGTTGCTCAGCCACGTGGTGCATGGCATCGGTGCCTGCGTGCTCGTATATGCCAGCAGGCGGCGGCGGCTCACCACCCTGTCCATCACCCTCAGCACTTCGGTTAGGGAGCTTCAGAACCTCGTCGTAGTCGAACTTTTCTTCGAAGTACTCGCAATTGGCGAAGAAGTCGAAGAATTTGAAGCGGGCCTTCTCAGGCTCGTTGATCAGCGGCTTCAGT
Source organism: Thauera sp. AutoDN2 (assembly GCF_051280715.1). NCBI lineage: Bacteria > Pseudomonadati > Pseudomonadota > Betaproteobacteria > Rhodocyclales > Zoogloeaceae > Thauera > Thauera sp. AutoDN2. The sequence continues at coordinate 48,370 of NZ_JBNCAR010000027.1, forward strand.
TCATCATCGAACAACTGCTCAAGGAAGTTGTGCTTGCGCGTGCCGCGTCCTTTGATCTGCACGAAATCGGACGGCGAGTACACCGGGCGCATCAATGCCAGGTTCAAGATGTCCGGGCAGTCGTACCCGGTGGTCATCATGCCCACTGTCACGCACACGCGCGCCTTGCTGGTCTTGTACAGGGCATTGAAGTTGGCCGAACCCAGCAGGTTGTTGTTGGTGAAGTTGATGGTGTATTGCTGGGCATCGGATACGCTGGAGGTAACTTGTACCGCAAAGTCGGACTGGTATTTGCCGGGCCACAGCACATCAGCAAGCTCGTTCAGGATTTGCGTGAGCTTGGCGGCATGGTTCTGGCTGACGGCGAATACCAGGCCCTTGCCAAACTCGCCGGTCACTGGATCACGCAGACCGTTCTTGATGAAGGTCTGGCAAAAAAGCTCATTGGTCGCCTTGGAGAAAAACTTCTTCTCGAAGTCCTTGGAGACAAAGCTCTGTTCTTGCTGGCCGTCTTCACCGACGGGGGCCATCACGGCATAGCCCTGCTCGGATAGCAGCTTGGTGGTGATGTCGGTTCGTGCATCAACCACCACAGGGTTGATCAGGAAGCCATCCTTGACGCCATCCAGCAGCGAATAACGGAAGGTCGGTTGTCCGGATTCGCAACCGAAGGTGCGGTAGGTGTCCAACAGCAGGCGGCGCTCCTGCTCGCGCGGGTCGCGGGTGGTAGGCTTGCTCGCGTCAAAGCTCTTGAGATAGTCGCGCGGCGTTGCGGTTAAGCCTAGCTTGTAGCCGACAAAATACTCGAAGACGGCTCGGGCATTGCCGCCAATAGAGCGGTGGGCTTCGTCCGAGATGACCAAGTCGAAGTCGGTGGGCGAGAACAGGCGCTTGTACTTGTTGTTGAACAGCAGCGACTGCACCGTGGTGACCACGACCTCGGCTTTGCGCCAATCGTCACGGCGTTCTTTGTAGATGACTGTAGCGTAGTCGTTCTTCAGATAGTCCTTGAACGCCTTTGCTGCTTGATCCTCCAGCTCTAGTCGATCCACCAGGAACAGTACGCGGCGGGCGTTGCCCGTGCGAAGAAACAGCTTGATGACGGCAGCAGAGGTCAGGGTCTTGCCGGTGCCGGTCGCCATTTCGAACAGGAAGCGTGTCGAGCCTTCAGCCACTGCGTCCTGGATGGCATTGAGCGCCTTCTTCTGGTAGTCCCGTAGGAAGCGCAGCTTGTTCTTGGCGATGAAAGCTGGGCGCTCGTCCGCATTGAGCCAACCCGCTTCCCTCTCGTAGCCCGGCAGCTGAGTCTGGACGATGTAGTCGCGTCCGACGGCTTCGGTAATCAGGCGCCTCTGGTCAGGTTCGAACTTCCGGTAGCTCTTGAGAGAGTCCGGAGTCGGGAACGCGGTGATGATGTGCGGGTTGCCCTGCTGTAAATCCCAGAAGTAGTGCAGATTGCCGTTCGAGAGGATCACGAAGCGGCAGTCGAGTGACTTTGCGTATTTACGCGCCTGCTCCTTGCCGACCAGCGGGTTCTTGTCTTCGGATTTGGCTTCCAGTACCACCAGCGGGAAGCTCTTTTCGTCCAGCAGCAGAAAATCGACGAAGCCATTCTTAGTCGCTTCGAAGTTCTCGCCCAGGTCATTGATCTGGGCCTGACTGAGCTTGACGTTGGGCTCCAGGGCTACGTTGGCCTTGCCCTTGGCCTCATCGAAGAAGCGCCAGCCAGCAGATTCCAACAGTTTGTTGATTTTGACGCGCGCTTGCGCCTCCTTGGCATTCGCCATCCTCAGCCCCCTCCCTTTACTGACTCACCTTGAGGGTCTGGTTTCAGGCCATGCGTGCGGGCGTACTCCAGCACCAGGATTTCGATCATCGAAGCCACCGAGCGGCGCTCGCGCTCAGCCGCCAAGCGCAAAAGCTGCTTGATCTCAGCGGAGGTGCGGATGGATAGGGTTTCGTCCTTCAGGCGTGACATGGCAGCGTCTCGTCAGTAATGTCGCGCAAATGTACTGCATTTTGCTCCACCTCGCCATGATTCTCGTCAGGGCGTAGATTCCGTGCTTGAGGCTGCTCGATAACACGGCACCTTAGCGGCGGTCGGCTTTACAGGGCGCTCAGCCTCGATGACGATGGGTTGCAGTGCATGCCGGCTGCTGGCCTGATTGGCTTGCCCGTAGTGTCGCCGTGTCTTGGCGCTGGCATGTCCCAGCCCCTGGCTGACTGAGTCCGCAGCCGCGTGTCGTTTCAGGTCGGCCGCCCATTGGTGGCGCAGGCAGTAAGCCGTGACAGTGTGTTTGTGCTTCGGCCAGAGGCTACGTGCCAGCCGACGGACTTCGACGGTGAAGTTGACTGGGCTGTCAATGCAAACGAGCAATTCCCGCCGCCCCGCTAGCCGGATGCGCAGAGCCTCCAGCAATGGATGGGGATCGTGTGCGCCATAGGCGATCAAGCGGTGCGGCTGACCTTGATGCGCCTTGACCTTGGCGCCATCGATCTCGAATCTGATCTCGCCCATGCCGCTGCGCGGATTGTCCACCCGGCGAATGAGCACGCCGCGCCGCAGTTCTTCCGGGCGGCAGCCGGTCAGCGCGGCGACCAGAATTGCATCGGCATACTTGCCTTTTGCAGCGCGCTGATACAGTTGCTCGCGCCAGTCTCCGGGGAGGCCGCGCAGGGCTTGCCGCTTGCTGGCACGCTTACGGCGCTCACCGGCAGAGCCGCTTTGTCGGGCTGTCTCGAACTCGCGCAGAAATGCACGCTGTTGTTGCAATTGGGCCTGGATGGCCATTACTTGCAACCTGTCCGCAGGCCGAGCAGAGAGCGCGGAATGCAGGCTTTTCAGCTGCTCGACAAGATCGGCGTACAGGCAGTAGCGAAACGCTGCGACGCGTTTGTAGAAGGTTGTCGGACGCTGGGTGGCCGTCATGACTTCGGCCACACCACCTTCGGCGTAGCGAGCACGCTGTAGCAGCGTGCGGCCAAGCTGGCGATAGTCTTGCCTGGTCTTGCTGCTCAAGCTGGCAAATTCATCGACAGGAAGCATGGCTTGCATCTCGCGCCGGCAACTCTCAATGAGCGCAACCATCTCATCCGCGTCGATCATTGCTTCCGGCCCTGTCGAGCATCGCTTTCAAATCGGCGATGGCCTTTATGCGTTCAGCCTTTGTCTTTTGACGCTCGGCTTCTGACTGTTGTACAGGAGCGCGCGACTGCGCTGCCTCCATCGCCTCCTGTCGGTTCTTTCGCCAGCGGGCGATATTCGGCGCGAACTCAGGGATGAATTCCCCCGCGACAGCGCTATTCATCACGGCCAGCAACCATGAGCGGACGGAGCGGATGCCCACATGCTTGCCACTGCCGGCCGCCGATAGCACGCCAGCCAATTCGTCAGCGGCAAGTTGTATTTGTTCTGCCGTGAGCGAGGGCCCGAAGCGGCGGGTTACGTCGCTTATGACGCGCAGGTAGGGCAGAAGAGAAGGGTGCGACAAGTCCAAGGGCGCGGAAGCCTCTCCCGTTTTCGGAGAGTTATCCACAGCCCCTGTCTGTAGTAGTGGTTTTATATTTTTTACTACTACTTCTTCCTTGTATTCACCTACACATATATCACCGCCCTCACCGGCGACGGATGTGCCGTCCACGGTTTCTCCGTCGCCGGCCAAGCAGGCCATGGATGTCTGTGACACTTTTTGTGAAACGGGAGTCAACACGGACTCCCATCGCCAAAGCCCTTCCTCGTCCTGGAATTTCCTCCGTGCCAGGTAGCCGGCATCTTCAAGCTCGCGCAGGATGCGGCGGCAAAGGTCTCGCCCAAGATGGCCTTTCGCTCGCGACTGATCGTGCAGCACGCGCGGCAGTGCGACAGCGCGCAACTGCCAGTTACGGCCTAGCGAGAGCAAGTGGCAAGCCACGCCTCGGGCTTCATAGCTCAACCGGGAGTCGCGTAACAGGCTGCAAGGCAGAGACCACCAGTATTCGGCGGAGTCGTCAACGCGGATGCGGCTCATGACTTCGCCCTCTGGTGAGCCAGACAAACGGCGTGCTCACGCTCCGCCGCCTGGGTCTCAAGCCACGCGTCGATCTCGTGGGCAAAAAAGCCAATCGAACGGCCGCCAGGGCCTAGCCGAACTGGCTTCGGAAAATCTTCAGTCTGGCAAAGTCGCCAGAGGGTTGTCCGGCTGACCTGGATCTTCGTGCAGACATCCTGCGTCTTGATGATTTGCATGCTGTTCCTCTTAACGTGTTGAAACACGAAGGGATCATGCAAAAGATCTGGTTATGAAGTCAGGGAGCACGGTTGTCACCTGCACTCCCTATTCTTGCAGATTCCATTCTTCATGATCAAGCAGTCCAACGACATGATCTCGCTGATTGATGGTCATGATCAGCGGCTTTGAGGGGTGCGCTTGGGTTCGCTGA
>NZ_JBNCAR010000028.1:0-52221 GCF_051280715.1 Thauera sp. AutoDN2
CGATTCGACCACAACAACCAAGCACCCACACTTATCGGTTGTTCGACTTTTTAAAGAACCGCTGCCACCCGGCAGCGAAGAAGCGAGATTATGATCAACTACCTAATCCCTGTCAAGCATTTCGTGAATCTTTTTTAACGCCCCGGCTCACCACCAAGACCCGATCCACCGCCCAACAACCTCCCGCTTCAACCTCCTCAACCCCGCACACCGCTTCCGAAGAAACCGCTGCAGCGCTGAAGAGGTGCGCATTATAGACCCAGCAGAAACGCCGTCAACACAAATCAGCAATCTAAAAATTTATGAGCGAATAAGACGGTCAGCCAACCGAGGGCGGCACATCAAGGCCACGCTCTTAAGCTCCGCTCGCACGGCAGTGTCAGTACATCCCAGGAGCGGCGGCGTAGTTCTCGAAGCGCGTATTCTCGCCGATGAAAGTCAGACGTACCGTCCCGGTCGGACCGTTACGGTGCTTGCCGATGATCAGCTCGGCCGTCCCTTTGTCCGGCGAATCGGGGTTATATACCTCATCGCGATAGATGAACATGATGATGTCGGCATCCTGTTCAATAGCTCCGGATTCGCGCAGATCGGACATCACCGGGCGTTTGTTGGGCCGTTGCTCGAGACTTCTGTTGAGCTGCGAGAGCGCCATGATCGGCACGTTGAGCTCTTTTGCGAGCGACTTCACCGAGCGCGAGATTTCGGAAAGCTCTGATGCGCGGTTGTCACCCTCGCGCGTACCACTCATCAGCTGCAGGTAGTCGATCACGATCAGGCCAAGCTTTCCGCACTGGCGCGCAAGGCGGCGAGCTCGGGCACGCAGGTCGATCGGGTTCAGGCCGGGCGTCTCGTCGATGTAAAGAGGGGCATCGTAGAGCTTTCCCATGGCCATCGTAAGGCGCTGCCAGTCGTCGTCGGTGAGCCGGCCGCTGCGGATCTTCTGCATGTCGATGCGACCGACGGAGGAGATAAAGCGCGTCGCAAGCTGCGTGCCGGGCATTTCCATCGAGAAGATCGCCACCGGCAAGCGTTGCTCTATTGCGATGTGCTCGGCCAGGTTGAGCGCAAAGGTGGTCTTGCCCATTGCGGGCCGGCCGGCAACGATGATCATGTCCGAGGGCTGCAAACCGGAGGTCTTGTCATCCAGATCAACCAAACCGGTCGGCACGCCGGTGACCTCCGAGGGATTGTCCCGATCGTAGAGTTCCTGCACGCGATCGACCACCTGCTTCAGGATAGGCTGGATCGACACAAAACCGCTCGCGTGGCGGGCCCCCGCCTCGGCAATCTCGAACACCTTGGCCTCTGCTTCGTCCAGCAGCGCCTTGGCGTCCTTTCCCGAGGGGCTCAAAGCACTCGCGGCAATCTCGTCCCCGACCGCAACGAGTTTGCGCAGGATCGCGCGCTCGCGGACGATCTCGGCATAGCGGCGAATGTTGGCTGCAGACGGCGTGTTGTTTGCAATCTCGGCCAGATATGCGAGACCGCCAGCCTGCTCCGCCTCGCCATTCTTTTCCAGCGACTCGAACACCGTGACCACATCGGCCGGCCGCCCCTGGTCGATCAGCCGGGTGATGTGGCGATAGATGCGGCGATGGTCGTCGCGATAGAAGTCAGCCTCATTGACCAGATCGGCGATGCGCTCCCACGCCTGATTGTCGAGCAGCACACCACCGATCAGCGACTGTTCGGCCTCAAGCGAATGCGGTGGCAGCTTGATCTGCGCAAGCTGCGGATCGCTCGGAAAATCGGAAAAACGGGAGGGAGCAGAACTCATCTGAAACACCATCTGGGCCGGATCGCCACATTGTAGCGACCGACCGCGCCGCGAACGGCGACCCTGAAAACAAAAAGGGCTGCACATTGCAGCCCTTTCTACATGCTCTCGCGGACGAGATTACTGCTCTGCCACCACCGCGACGGTGATGTTGGCCAGCACGTCGGCGTGCAGCGACACTTCCAACTGGGTCTCGCCAACCTGCTTGAGCGGCCCTTCCGGCATGCGGATGGCGGCACGATCGATGTCGAAACCCTTGGCAGCCAGCGCCTCGGCGACGTCAGCATTGCCGACCGAGCCGAACAGACGGCCGTCCATGCCGGCCTTGCGGGCGACTTCCACACTGACGCCTTCCAGCTTGCCGGCCAATTCCTGGGCAGCCGCGAGCTTTTCGGCCTGCACGCGCTCAAGTTCGGCACGACGCGCCTCGAACTCGGCCAGGTTGGCCTCGTTCGCGCGCTTTGCCTTGCCCTGCGGGATCAGGTAGTTGCGGGCGTAGCCGTCCTTGACCTTGACGACGTCACCTAGAGCACCGAGGTTCACGACCTTCTCGAGAAGAATGATCTGCATGTTTCCGTTCTCCTCTTACTGGTGCAGGTCGGTGTAGGGCATCAGAGCCAGGAAGCGGGCGCGCTTGACGGCAACCGACAGCTGACGCTGGTAACCCGCCTTGGTACCGGTGATGCGTGCCGGCATGATCTTGGCGTTCTCGGTGATGAAGTCCTTGAGGATATCGACGTCCTTGTAGTCGACTTCTTCGATCTTCTCCGCGGTAAAGCGGCAGAACTTGCGACGCTTGAACAGACCACGACCGCCGCGGTCGTCCTTCTTCTTGAACTTGGATTTGGGCTTGAAGGCCATTTTCAGTTTCCTTCGAGAAATTCGATTGTTGTCAGGTGCAGAACCGGGGTTCGGCTGCGCAGGCTCTTTGCGGCGAGGAATCCGGTGATACGCATTGCGCCTCCCGGAGTTGCCGCAGCCAGCACCGCCGCCAGATCCCCCAGCGCCACTGCCTGAAGCTCTACCGAAACTTCACGGGTCAGACCCGCTTCAACTTGTTTCGATTCGTGCGCCAACATACAACTGGCGACCGGCACTCCGGCAGGGGTTCGACGCAGCGGCAGCACTTCGGCCACGCGCGCATCGAGGCGCAGCTCGTTTAGACCCGGTTCAGGCAACTCAGGCGGCAGCGGCTTCGCTGTCGGCCGGCTTGGCGTCGTCGGAGCCGATATTCATCGAGCGCGACTTCTCTTCCTTCATCATCGGCGAAGGCGTGGTGACAGCCTTCTTCATCTTGATGGTGAGGTGACGCAGCACAGCGTCGTTGAACTTGAAGGCGTGCTCGAGCTCGGCCAGCGTCTCGCCGTCGCACTCGATGTTCATCAGCACGTAGTGGGCCTTGTGCACCTTCTGGATCGGGTATGCCATCTGGCGGCGCCCCCAGTCTTCCAGGCGGTGAACCTGACCGTTGCGGCTGGTCACGATGGACTTGTAGCGATCGACCATCGCCGGAACCTGTTCGGACTGGTCCGGGTGGACGATGAATACGATTTCGTAGTGTCGCATGCAGACTCCTTGCGGTTATTGATGCAGCCCCCCGGCATGCGAATCCGGTGGGGCAAGGGAAAGCCCGGCAGTCTAACAAGTTCTTCTTGAAAATCAAAGCGCCGTCGAGTTCAGGCGCCCCGACCGGCCCGGCGCCGTCCAAGGCACAAGCCTGCTTACACTCTGCTCACGCCGCTGACACGCCGGCCGGCCTAGCATCTTTGTCGACGGGGCGCCGCCCTGCCACAAGTCAGAACACGAACGAGGCAGAACATGAAGACCACACTCGGCAGCACGCTGCTTGCCTTACTGATCAGCGCCGGCCTGCTCGGCGCGGCCACCGCAGCCGAAGCACGCAATGACCGTCGCGGCGAGCGCCACGTGCGGCATCACACGCATCACCCCATGCACGGCGACAGGCATTACGACAAACGACCGCCACGCCATGCCGCGCGCGCCAGGGACGATCGCCACGGGTATCGCGAGCGGGTGGTGATACATCACGTGCCGCCGCGCGCCCCACGACACACGGTGATTCACCACCACTATTACCAGCCTGCCTACCGCAGTTACGGCTACAGCAACTCGCCCGCACTGGTGATCGGCGTGGACATCCCGCCCCTGGTAATCCCCCTGCGCTGACGGCTGCAGCCCAGAAGGCCCACAGCCCACCCCGGCGAGACTGCTCTGCCCAAACACCACCGGGGTGAGCGCATCGCCTGCGGGCACGGGCAAGAGGCCTTCAGCGTGGCCGGCTGTCCCAGATCTTCTGCAGGCGCTTGACCGACACCGGCATCGGCGTCCTCAGTTCCTGCGCGTACAGTCCCACGCGCAGTTCCTCCAGCAACCAGCGGAATTCCTCCAGCGCGGGATCCTCGACGCCGGCCCGCCGGCGCACGAGGCGCTCGCGCTCCCAGATCTGGGCGAGTTGCTTCCATTCGGCCATGAGTTGCGCATCGCGCGTCGGATTGTTGCGGAGTTTGTCGAGCCGCACCGAGGCACCCTTGAGGTAGCGCGGGAAGTGCGCCAGCTTGTCCCACGCGAAGGCGACGAGGAAATCCTTCGGCAGCAGCGCACCGAGCTGCCCCTGGAGGTCGGCCACCACCTCAGGGAAGGTCTTCAAGCCGGACAGCCGCTTCTGCAGTGCCGCATGCTCGATCAGCAGTTGGCCAGCCAGGCGCATGAACTCCTGCGCGACCAGGCTCACCCGCGACTTGGCCTCGGCGCAGCGCTTCGCGAACGCATCGGCGCCGGTCGGCAATGGCTCGAGCAGGCAGCAGCGGTTCAGCGTCGCCTCGACCAGACACGCCTTCAGCTCGGCCTCGGTGCCGAAGCTCATGTACTGCAGCGCGAGCTCGCGCAGGCCGGGCAGGCGCTCGACCGCGCGCACCTGGTCCTTGAGGTTGAGCGCGAACAGGCGCGCGAGGCCGCGGCGGTGCACCCGCGTCGCCTCCTCGGGCGTGTCGTAAGGGCGTAGCGAAACGCTGTCGCCATCGTCGTGCAGCGCCGGGAAGCCGATCACCTCGCGGCCGGCGACGCGCACCTCGAGCAGCTCGGGCAGGGCGCCGAAGGTCCAGGCGGTGAAGCCGGACAGCGCCTGCGCCGGCATCTCGGCCGCTGCGGCGCCGCGCCCCGGGGCGTCGCCCGCCGCCTTGCCACTCCCCTTGCGCCCGGGCTGAGCAGCACCCGCGCCACGCCCCGTCCCGCTCGCGACCTCGGCACGGCCCACCCCCCCGACACCCGCCGCCGACAGCGCGCCCGCAAGCGCACCGCCGATCTTCGCAGCCGAGAAGCGCGCCGCCACCTGCTCGCGGAAGCGTGCGCGCAACTCCATCAGGTTGCGCGACTGACCCATCGCTCGGCCGTGCTCGTCGACCACGCGGAAGTTCATGAAGCAATGCGGCTTGAGGTTCTCCGCACGGAAGCTCTCCAGCGGCAGCTTCAACTGCACGCGCTCCTCGACGAAGCGCTGCAGCATCTTCAGCAGCGGCTCGTCAGTGTCGAACTCGCCGCCCTCGAACGCCGCCATGAACGCCGCCGCGCTCTCGGCCACCGGCTGCAGACGGTGGCGGTGCTTCTGTGGCACGGTCTTCATCAGCGCCGCGACCTTCTCCTCCAGCAGCCCCGGCACCAGCCACTCGCAACGATTGGCGGGGATCTGGTTGAGCATGGCCAGCGGCACCGCGAGCGTCACGCCATCGTCGGCCTCGCCGGGCTGGTGCAGGTAGGTGAGCTTCAGCTTCTGCCCCAGCACCTCCAGCGCGGGCGGGAAGCGGTCGGTGGTGACACCCTCGGCCTCGTGGCGCATCAACTGCTCACGCGACAGGTGCAGCAGCTTCGGCTCGGTCTTCTCCGCCGGCTTGCGCCAGACCTCCAGGCCGGCGACGTCACACACGTCCGCGGGGAGCTTGCTGTCGTAGAAGGCCTCGATCAGCACCTCGTCCACCAGCACGTCAGGGCGGCGCGATTTGTGCTCGAGGCGCTCGATCTCCGCCACCAGGCGCTGGTTGTGGGCGAGGAAGGCCATCGCGCGTGCCGGCCCCTCGGCGATCTCGCCCTGCACCAGGCCCTCGCGGATGAAGAGCTCGCGGCACAGCGCGGGGTCAATGTCGCGGTAGGCCACGCCGCGGCGCGGGTAGATCACCAGCCCATACAGCGTCCCGCGCTCCCAGGCGCGCACCGCACCGGAAGACTTCGACCAGTGCGGCTCGAACACCTGACGCTTGATCAGGTGGCCGCCGACCTCCTCCACCCACTCCGGCTCGATGCGCGCAATGCAGCGCCCAAACAGGCGCGAGGTCTCGACCTGCTCCGCGGCCATGATCCACTTGCCGGCCTTCTTCGCCAGCGACGAGCCAGGATGCGGCCAGAACTTGATGCCACGCGCGCCGAGGTAAAAACCGGCCTGCGGGCCCTTGCTTGCGTGCTCTCCATCGTCCGCCTTGCAGCCGATGTTGCCGAGCAGGCCAGCGAGCAGCGCCTTGTGGATCGCCTCGTAGTTCGCCGGCTGCGCGTTCTCCTTCCAGCCGTGCTCGGCGCACAGCGTATGCAGCTGGCTGAACACGTCGCGCCACTCGCGCATGCGCATGTAGTTGAGGAAGTGTTTCTTGCACCAGGCTTTCTGCTTGCTGGACGACTCATGGCGTTGCACCTCGTCCCAGGCCTTCCACAGGTGCCAGTACCACAGGAACTCGGACTTCTGGTCCTGCTCGCCGCCGCGGAACTTCGCGTGCGCCTGGTCGGCCGCGCCCGGGCTGTCCTGCGGCCGCTCGCGCGGGTCCTGCACCGACAGCGCGGCGGCGATCACCAGCAGTTCGGCGAGCGCGCCGCGGTCGCGCGCGGCGAGGATCATGCGGCCGATGCGCGGGTCGAGCGGCAGCTTCGCCAGTTCAATGCCGGTCGGCGTCAGCCTGCGCTCGTCGTCGTCAGTGACGGCGCCGAGCTCGGCGAGCAGCGCGTAGCCATCGCCGATCAGGCGCGAACCGGGCGCGTCGATGAAGGGGAAGTCCTCCACCGCGCCCAGCTTCAGGGCCTTCATGCGCAGGATCACGCCGGCGAGCGACGAGCGCAGGATCTCGGGGTCGGTGTGCGGCTGACGACGGTTGAAGTCGTCCTCGTCGTAGAGGCGGATGCAGATGCCGTCCATGACCCGACCGCAACGCCCGGCGCGCTGTTGCGCGGCCGACTGGGCGATCTTCTCGACCTGCAACTGCTCGACCTTGTTGCGCGGCGAGTAGCGCTTGATGCGCGCCAGCCCCGTGTCGACCACATAGCGGATGCCGGGCACGGTCAGCGAGGTCTCGGCGACGTTGGTCGAAAGCACCACCCGGCGCCCGTTGGAGACCGAGAACACGCGTGCCTGCTCCTGCGCCGACTGGCGCGCGAACAGCGGCAGGATCTCGGTGCCGGGGAGGTGATGGGCCTTCCTCAGCGCCTCGGCGGCCTCGCGTATCTCGCGCTCGCCGGGCAGGAAGACCAGCACGTCGCCCGGGCCGCAGCGCTGCGCCTCGTCAACCGCGTCGACCAGCGCGTCCATGAGATCGCGGCTCCTGTCCCTGCCACCCGCCCTGGATTTGTCGCCCTCCTTCCCGCCTTTCGCGGCCGCGCGCGCCGCGGCCGCCGGGTCGATGTCCTCGCTCTCCACCGGCCGGTAGCGCATCTCGATCGGATACAGGCGGCCGGAGACCTCGATCACCGGCGCCGGCTTGCCCGCGGCGTCGGCGAAATGCTTCGCGAAGCGATCGGCATCGAGCGTCGCCGAGGTCACCACCACCTTCAGGTCTGGCCGGCGCGGCAGCAGGGTCTTGAGGTAGCCGAGCAGGAAGTCGATGTTGAGGCTGCGCTCGTGCGCCTCGTCGATGATCAGGGTGTCGTAGGCGGCGAGCAGCGGGTCGGTCTGGGTCTCGGCGAGCAGGATGCCGTCGGTCATCAGCTTGACGTGGCTACGCTCGCTGGTCTTGTCGGTGAAGCGAATCTTGTAGCCGACGACCTCGCCGAGCGCGCTCTTCAACTCCTGCGCGATGCGGCTCGCGGTGGCGCGCGCGGCCAGCCGGCGCGGCTGGGTGTGGCCGATGAGGCCGGCGACGCCGCGCCCGAGCGTCATCGCGATCTTGGGCAGCTGGGTGGTCTTGCCCGAGCCGGTCTCGCCGCAGACGATGATGACCTGGTGGGCGGCGAGCGCGGCGGCGATCTCGTCGCGCCGCGCCGATACCGGCAGCTCGGGCGGGAAGTCCGGGACGGGCAGCGCCGCGCGACGAGAGAGCAGCGCGGCGCGCGAGCGGGCAAGGAGCGCATCGAAGTCTGCCTGCAGGCGAGCCCCTCGCGCGTCCATCCGACTCCGCCCATGCATCACCTCGTCCCTGGCCGACCGGCTCTCCGGCGTAGCTTCTGCACCGCTGCGCGTTGGGGACGCGGGTTGCGCGACACGTGCCAGATCGCGCGCCATGCGGCGCAGGCGCTGGCGATCGACGCTCAGGCAGTCGTCAAAAATCGGCAATTCGGTCGGACGGCGCGCGCCCTTGTGTTCAGCCCTCATGGATCCACTTCGGGTTCTTCAGGCCGCGCATTATCTCCTGCATCTTCGCCATGTTGGCGTTGCAGTGCGACAATGGCGCCCATTGCCGAACGCCCCGCCCGCAGAGTCCGACCATGCCCGCCCACGCCATCGCTGCCGTCGTCTATAAGCCCACCGACAACATCGAGACCCTGCTGGCCCACGCAGCGCGTGCCCTCGCCAAGCGTGGCGTCCGCCTCGGCGGCGTGCTCCAGCACGACATCGCCACCGTGATCGAGGACCCCTGCGCGATGCAGCTCGAGAACCTCGAGACCGGCGAGAGCATCCCGCTGTCGCAGGAACTCGGCCGCGGCTCGATCTCCTGTCGGGTCGACCCGGACGCGCTCGCACGCGGCTCGATGGCAGTGCGCGGCGCGCTCGCGCGTGGTGTCGATCTGGTGATCATCAACAAGTTCGGCGCCCAGGAGGTGGCCGGCGCCGGCCTGCGCGACGAGATGGCCGAGACCGTCGTCGCCGGCGTGCCGCTGCTCACCGCGGTGGGAGAGCGCTTCCTCGCAGAGTGGAAGGAATTCACCGGCGGCGAGGGCATGTTGCTCGACCCCACGCTCGACGCCATCCTGGCCTGGTGGTCCGCGCCAGACGCGGGCTGAGCCATGCACTGCCGCCCCGACTGCGCCGCCTGCTGCATCGCCCCCTCGATCTCCTCGCCGATCCCGGGCATGCCGCTGGGCAAGCCGGCTGGCGTACGCTGCATCCAGCTCGACGACCTGGAGCGCTGCAGGATTTTCGACGACCCGTGCCGGCCGGCGGTGTGCGCAAGCCTGCAGCCGTCGGCGGAGATGTGCGGCAACGAACGGAAACACGCGCTGCGCTACCTCGCCCGGCTCGAAGCACTGACCGCGTCCTGACCGTACCCTGAGCGTGACCTGCGCACCCACCCGGCATCGTCCCCGTGGCGCAACATGCCGGGGGCTATAATCCCGCCTCCCTCCGCTTCCCGCTCCCGCGCCGCATGGACCTCTCCCTCCTCCTCGTCGCACTCGTCCTCGGCATCGTCGAAGGCCTGACCGAATTCCTGCCGGTCTCCTCGACCGGCCACCTGATCATTCTGGGCGATCTGCTCGGCTACAACGACGACACCAGCAAGGTGTTCAAGATCGTCATCCAGCTCGCTGCCATCCTGGCGGTGTGCTGGGACTACCGCGAGCGCCTGATCAAGGTCGCCACCGGACTGCCCACGGAGCGCAGCGCGCAGCGCTTCGTGTGGATGCTGTTCATCGGCTTCCTGCCTGCGGCCGTGCTCGGGCTGATGTTCCACTCCACGATCAAGGGTCTGCTGTTCAACCCGATCACGGTGGCGACCGCGCTGGTGGTCGGCGGCCTGATCATCCTCTACGTCGAAAAGCGTGCTTATCACCCGCGCATCAACGAGGTCGACGAGATGCGCTGGACCGACGCGCTCAAGGTCGGCTTCGCGCAGGCGCTGGCGATGATTCCAGGCACCTCGCGCTCGGGCGCCACCATCATGGGCGGACTGATCTTCGGCCTGTCGCGCAAGACGGCGGCGGAGTTCTCCTTCTTCCTGGCGATCCCGACCATGTTCGCCGCAACCGCCTACGACCTGTACAAGAATTGGGCACTGCTGCGGATTGAAGACCTGCCGGTGTTCGCGGTCGGCTTCGTCGCCTCCTTCGTCGCCGCAATGTGGGCGGTGAAGAGCTTCATCCAGTTCATCTCCAACCACACCTTCATCGTCTTCGCCTGGTACCGTATCGCCTTCGGTCTCTTCGTGCTCGCGACCTGGTACTTCGGCTGGGTCGAATGGTCCGAGCCTTGATCGAGGCACGCACGATGATCATCTACCTGCACGGCTTCCGCTCCGCGCCCGCGTCGATCAAGGCGCAGGCGCTCAAGGCCCGCATGGAGGCACGTGGCCTCGCCGACCACTTCTGGTGCGAGCAACTGCCAGTGTCGCCGCGCGCCGCGATCGCACTCGCCGAAAGCGCAATCGCCCGCGCGCGCGCCGCCGGGATCGAGCCGGCCGTGGTCGGCAGCTCCCTCGGCGGCTACTACGCCACCTGGCTCGCACAGCAACACGCGCTGCGCGCGGTGCTGGTAAACCCCGCAGTCGTCGCGCCGCTGTCGCTCGAAGCCTTCATCGGCACACAGACCAACCTGTATACCGGCGAATCCTTCGCGTTCACCCGCACGCACATCGACGAATTGCGCGCCTTCGAAGTCCCCGCAATCACCCACCCCGAGCGCTACTGGCTGCTGGTCGAGACCGGCGACGAAGTGCTCGACTACCGTCACGCAGTGGAGAAATACGCCGATGTACGGCAAACCGTGCTCGAGGGGGGCGATCACGGCTTCTCGCGCTGGGGCGATTTCCTCGACGACGTGATCGACTTCACCTGCCCCTGACGCGACAATATCCACGATGAACGCGCACGATCCTTCCCGCAGCACGCCGACCGCAGGCGCGACCGCCACTTCCGGCTTCGATCCGCGCCGCTTCAAGGCCATGGAGCGTGCTGGATTCAACCGCATTGCCGCGCGCTACGCGGAAGGCGCCCATCTGCGCGCCGACCTCGCTGCCGCGCTGCTGGATGCCGCGGCCCTCGCGCCAGGGCTGCGCGTGCTCGACCTGGCCAGCGGGCCGGGCCTGCTCGCACGCGATGCAGGCTTGCGCGTCGCGCCCGGCGGTGTCGTGCTCGCCACAGACATCGCGGAAGGCATGCTGGCCGAGGGTGCACGCCGCTGCGGCGAGCACGCAGATGCGCCGTGCTTCGCCGCCGCCGACGCCGAACACCTGTGTCTGGCCGACGCCAGCATGGACCGGGTACTCGCTGGCCTCGCGCTGTTCATCTTTCCCCACCCGGAGCGCGCCCTGGCAGAGATGCGCCGCGTGCTCGTCCCAGGCGGCCGGATCGCACTGTCGGTGTGGGGCCCGCGCGAGACGGTGCCGCTGATCCACCGCGCGCAGGACACCATCGCCCGCCTGCTGCCCCCGCCCAAAGTCGCACGCCCCTCGGTATTCCGTTACGGCGAGGCCGGCGTGCTGGAGCAGGCACTTGAGACGGCCGGCTTCGTCGACATTGAACTTCGTCCCTGCGAATTCAGCTGCCACTTCGAGCATGCCGAAGCCTATTGGCAGGCCTTCCTCGACCTCGCGGGCGGAGCGGCCGAAGCGCTCGGGCGGCTGCCACAGGCCATGCAGGACGCGCTGCAGGCGGCGGTCGCGGATGAGCTTGCGGGCCACTGCTGCGACGACGGTCGCGGCGGCTACCTGCTGCCAGCGCGCACGCTGATCGCCACTGCGCGCCGTCCGAAAGCTTGAGGCGCCCCCCACCCATCGAACGCTGCAGCGCCCCAGGTGACCGCTTCTACCGCCCCCTCGCCCGGCAGCGCCGATTCGCATGCGCGCAACGGCATGCGCGCCGCGCTGGCGGCCTTCTGCATCTGGGGGTTGGCGCCGCTGTATTTCCGCGCCATCGGAACGGTCCCACCCTTCGAGATCGTCGCGCACCGGGTGCTGTGGTCGGCGATTCTCCTCGCCGGGCTGATCGCGCTGCTGCCCTTCACCGGAGGCTTCGCGCGCGTGCGCGGCGTGCTCGTGCAGCCGCGCCTCCTCGGCCTGCTCGCGTTCACCGCCCTCCTCACCGGCAGCAACTGGCTGGTCTTCATCTGGGCCATCGATGCCGGAAGGCTGCTCGAAGCCAGCCTCGGCTACTTCATCAACCCACTCGTCAGCGTGGCCCTGGGCGCGCTCTTCCTCCGCGAGCGGCTGCGCCCGCTGCAGGCCGCTGCGGTCGCCATAGCGTGCGCAGGCGTGGGATGGCGGGTGTGGCAGCTGGGCAGCCTGCCCTGGATCGCGCTCTTTCTCGCCGGGACCTTCGGCCTTTACGGTCTGCTGCGCAAGCGCGCCCCGGTCGAGGCCGCCAGCGGGCTCTTCATCGAAACCCTGCTCGTCGCACCGCTCGCGCTCGCGTGGCTGGTCTGGGTCGGGCAGCAGGGCGGCCTCAGCTTCGGCAGCGGCGCCCGCACCGACTGGCTGCTGCCGCTCACGGGCGTCATCACCGCGGTCCCGCTGATGCTGTTCGCAG
This sequence comes from Thauera sp. AutoDN2, assembly GCF_051280715.1. Classification (NCBI taxonomy): domain Bacteria; kingdom Pseudomonadati; phylum Pseudomonadota; class Betaproteobacteria; order Rhodocyclales; family Zoogloeaceae; genus Thauera; species Thauera sp. AutoDN2. Next base: position 12,446 of record NZ_JBNCAR010000028.1, read on the forward strand.
TGGGTGCGCGCCGGCTGCCCCTGGCCACGGTAGGCTTCCTCCAATACCTCGCGCCCAGCCTCAACTTCCTGGTTGCGGTGCTCGTGTTCCGCGAGCCGCTCGACGCCACCCAGTTGGTGGGCTTCGCGCTGATCTGGTGCGCGCTCGCGGTGTATTCCTTCGATCTACTGCGTGCCGCACGCCGGCCTGCGCCCCGAATCCAGTAAACTAGCGCGCTTGAATTCTTCAGGCAGATGCCGATGTTCGTGCTGTATGAAGAGGACGGTGCATTCAAGGCCGGCACCATCCTCGCTGATAACGAAGCCACCCTGCAGGTCGAAAACACGCACGGCAAGCGGGTCAAGCTCAAACGCGCCAACGTGCTGCTCGAGTTCCGCGAGCCGGCGCCGGCCGAGTTGCTCACGCGCGCCGACACGGACGCCGAGGCGCTCGACGTCGAATTCCTGTGGGAGGTGTGCGGCGACGACGAGTTCGCGTTTGCCGACTTCGCTGCCGAATACCAAGGACGTACACCAAGCGCGGTGGAGTCGGCAGCGGTGCTGCTGCGCCTGCATTCGGCCCCGATCTGGTTCCATCGCAAGGGCAAGGGGCGCTTCCGCAAGGCGCCCGCCGACATCCTGCAGGCCGCACTGGCCGGGCTGGAGAAGAAGCGCCAGCAGGCCGCAGCGATCGAGCACATGCGCGCCGAGCTCGTCGCCGGCCGCCTGCCGCCCGAGCTCGCCGCACTGCTGCCGCAAGCCCTCTACCGCCCCGACCGCAACCGCCCCGAGATCAAGGCCCTGGAAGCCGCCTGCGTCGACAGCGGGCTGTCGGCCGCACGCCTGTTGCTCGGCTGCGGTGCGCTCGCGTCCAGCCACGACTTCCACTACAACCGCTTCCTGTTCGAGCACTTCCCCGAGGGTACGGCCTTCCCCGTCGTCGAGCCGGCCGCGCTGCCACAGGCCTTGCCGCGCGCGGAGGTCGCCGCATTCTCGATCGACGACGCCTCCACTACCGAGATCGATGACGCCTTCTCGGTGACGCCACGCGCCGAAGGCGGCTGGCGCATCGGCATTCACATCGCGGCACCGGCGCTGGGCTTTGCGCGCGGCTCGGGGCTGGACGCGGTCGCCCGCCGGCGCCTGTCCACCGTGTATATGCCTGGCAGCAAGATCACCATGCTGCCGGACGAGGTGGTGCAGACCTTCACCCTCGCCGAAGGCCGTGACTGCCCGGCGGTATCGCTATACCTCGACGTTACCCCGGGGCTGGCCATCGTCGGCGAGGAAAGCCGGGTCGAGGCCGTGCCGATCGTCGCCAACCTGCGCCACCACGACATCGAGCCCGTGTTCAACGACGAGACGGTGCATGCTGGCTTGCCCGACTTCCAGTGGAAGCAGGAGCTGTCCCTGCTGTGGGACCTGGCCACCGTGCTCGAGGCCGGACGCGGCAAGGCCGGCGGCAACGAGGACCGCATTGATTTCGGCTTCAGCGTGGACTGGAACGTAGACACCGCCGACGGCCCCGGCCATGTGAGCATCAGCCGGCGCCTGCGCGGCTCGCCGATGGACAAGCTGGTGGCCGAGCTGATGATCTACGCCAACATGACCTGGGGCAAGCTGCTCGACGCCTCGGGCATCCCCGGCCTGTACCGCGCCCAAGGTGGCGGCAAGGTGCGCATGACCACGGTCGCCGCGCCGCACGAAGGCCTGGGGGTCGATTGCTACGCCTGGTCGAGCTCGCCGCTACGCCGCTATGTGGATCTGGTGAACCAGTGGCAGATCATCTCGGTGCTGCAGGGCACACCGCCCGCATTCGCCCCCAAGTCGGCCGAGTTGATGGCCGCGATGCGCGACTTCGAGCTCACCTACGCCGAATACGCGGAATTTCAGCGCGGCATGGAACGCTACTGGTGCCTGCGCTGGCTGCGCCAGCACGGCCGCGGCGAGGTCGAGGCCACCGTGCTGCGCGAGAACGTGGTGCGCCTGACCGAGATCCCGCTCGTGTTCCGCATGCCCTCGCTGCCGCTGCAGATTCCCGGCAGCCGGGTCAAGCTCTTCATCGAGCGCACCGACCTGCTCGACGTCGAGGTCGAGGCGCGCTTCGTGCAGACGCTCGCCGAACCCGACCCGGAAGCCGGGACCGAAACCGGCTTCGGTTTCCTTTGAACCCGTGATGAACGCGAAGCGGCCCGCCCCCGCCCTCGCTCCGGTTTCTGCAACCGCCCGGCAGTTGCGGAACTTCGGCGGGCCGCTGCTGCTGGCAGCCTTCGCGATCTCGGCAGTGGTGCATGGTCTGCTTCTGCTGATCCAGTTCCGCATGCCGGAAAGCAAGCCGACGAGAGACAAGGGGCTGGAGGTGGTGCTGGTCAACACCCGCCACGCCAAGGCACCGGACCAAGCGGACGTGCTGGCGCAGGCGAACGTGGACGGCGGCGGCAACACCGAGCAGGACGCCCGCCCCTCAACGCCCCTGCCGCCGCAGCCCGAGCGCCAAGACGGCGATGCGCTGGTCGATGCACGGCGCCGTGCACCCGAGCCGGTGCGCGAGCAAAAGCAGGTGATCACCCGCGACAAGGCGCCGGCCGCGATCGCTGCCGCACCGAAGAAAGCCGAGCAACCCCCGCCCCGCCCCGAACCACAACCTCAGCTCAGTGGCCTGGACCTGCTCGACAGCGCCGCCGCGGTCGCACGCCTCGAAGCCCAGATCGACCGCGACCTCCAAGAGCTGGCCAAGCGTCCGCGCAAGAAGTTCATCGGCGCGCGCGCCAAGGAATACCGCTTTGCCCAGTACGTCGAGGACTGGCGTCAGAAGGTCGAACGGGTCGGCACGCTGAACTACCCCGAGGCAGCGCGCGGCAGGCTCTACGGCAGCCTGCTGCTGTCGGTTTCGATTCGCGCCGATGGCACGGTGGACAAGGTCTCGGTGCAGCGCAGTTCCGGGCACACGCTGCTCGACGAGGCCGCGGTGCGCATCGTCAGAATGGCCGCGCCCTACGCCCCCTTTCCCCCCGACATCCGCAAGGAATTCGACATCATCGAGATCACGCGCACCTGGACCTTCACCAACACCGACCAGGTACGCGCAAACTGAGCCCGAGCCCATGGACCGTTACGCCGTCATCGGCAACCCCATCGCCCATAGCAAATCGCCACAGATCCACACCGCCTTCGCCCGCCAGACCGGCCAGGCACTCCAGTACGAGGCCCTGCTCGCACCGCTGGATGGCTTTACCCGGACGGTCGAGGATTTTCGCGCCGCGGGCGGGCGCGGCGCGAACGTGACCGTTCCCTTCAAACTCGAGGCCTTCGCACTATCAACGCGGCGCACCCCACGTGCGCGGGCCGCCGGTGCGGTCAACACCCTCGCCTTCGACGGTGACGAGGTGCTGGGCGACAACACCGACGGCGCTGGTCTGGTGCGCGACCTCCTCATCAACCTCGGCCACACCGTCGCCGACCGCCGCGTACTGCTGCTCGGCGCGGGCGGCGCGACCCGCGGCGCGATCCTGCCCCTGCTGCACGCCGGCCCGGCCGAGCTACGCATTGCCAATCGCAGCGCGGACAAGGCCGAGGCACTCGCCGCAGACTTCGCCGCTGAAGCGGGAAAGGCCAGACTCGAAGGCGGAAGCTTCGCCGCGCTCGCGGATAGAAAGTTCGATCTCGTCATCAACGCCACCTCGGCAAGCCTCGCGGGTGAACGCCTGCCGCTGCCGCGGGGCCTCTACGCTGAAGGCGCCCTCGCCTACGACATGATGTACGGCCGCAGCCACACACCCTTCATGTGTGCTGCGCTTGCCGACGGCGCGGCACGCGTGGCCGACGGGCTGGGCATGCTGGTCGAGCAGGCCGCGGAGAGCTTCGCGCTGTGGCGCGGCGTTCGGCCGGACACGGCGCCGGTGCGCGCAGCACTGCGCCGGCAGATCGATGCCGGCTGACGCGGGCGGCACAGACCCACGGTGAGCGGCATGCAAGGCCTCCTGCGCGGGGCCGTCCGCGGCCTGGCCATCGCCCTGCTGCTTCTGTTGTTCTGGCAGGCGGTGCTGCTCACCCAGGTCGTGTGGTGGAGCCGTTTCGACCCCGGCAGCACCAGCTTCATGCGCCAACGCCTGGCCGAACTGCGCAAGACAGACCCCAAGGCCGAACTGCGCCAGCGCTGGATCGCCTACGAGGACATCTCGGTGCACCTCAAGCGTGCCGTCGTGGCCGCAGAGGACGACCGTTTCCTGGAACACCGCGGCTTCGACTGGGAGGGCATCCAGCGCGCGCTCGAGCGCAATGCCGAACGTGGCCGCCTCGCAGCGGGTGGCTCCACGATCAGCCAGCAGCTGGCGAAGAACCTGTTCCTGTCCTCCTCCCGCTCCTGGCTGCGCAAGGGGCAGGAGGCAGTGCTCACGCTGATGATCGAGACGACCTGGGAGAAGCGGCGAATCCTCGAGGTGTACCTGAACGTGGCGGAGTGGGGAAACGGGGTGTTCGGCGCCGAAGCCGCTGCGCGCCACTACTATGGCCGTCCCGCCTCCAGCCTGGGCCCGGCCGAAGCCGCCCGACTCGCGGTGATGCTGCCGAACCCGCGCCGCTACGAAAACGAGTTCGGCCCCCGCCTTGCGGCGCATGCGGCACGGGTGCAGCGGCGAATGATCCATTCGCAGGTGCCCTGAGCCGGCAGACGGTTTTTTTTCGCACTGCAACAGAATCGGGGTCGCGACGCGCTGCACGAGCCCGTAGAATTCGCGCATCGCGCTCGACACACGCCATTCCAGCGATGACCGAATCCGAAGAACTCCACCCCGACGACGTCCAGCACCACCTGAAAGAGGTGCAGGATCTGCTCGCCCGCCAGAGGGTGGTGGAGGATCTCGTCCATCGACAGGACATGCCGCGCCACGCGCTGGTCGAAACCCTCGTGCACAAGCAGCACGAGGCCAGCCTGCGCGCGAAGCTCGACAGCCTGCACCCGGCGGACATCGCCTACATCCTGGAGTCCTTGCCGCGCGAGGAACGCCTCTACGTCTGGGATCTGGTCAAGGCCGAACGCGATGGCGAGATCCTGCTCGAGGTTTCGGACGCAGTGCGCGAGTCGCTGATCGAGACCATGGATCCGCAGGAGCTCAAGGCGGCGGCCGAATCGCTCGACGCCGACGAGCTCGCCGACCTGGCGCCGGATCTGCCGCCCGAGGTCATCGAAGACGTATTTCAGTCGCTCGACACCGAGGGGCGCGAGCAGCTACGCGCCGCGATGTCCTACCCGGAGGACTCGGTCGGCGCGCTGATGGACTTCGACATGGTGACGGTGCGCGACGACGTCACCCTGGAAGTGGTGTTGCGCTATCTGCGCCGTTTCGATGAGCTACCCGACCACACCGACAAGCTCTTCGTGGTCGACCGCGAGGACCATCTGGAAGGCATCCTGACCCTGGAGACGCTGCTGATCAGCGACCCGGAGAAGACCGTAGCCGAAGTGATGCGTTCGGAAACGGTGATCAGCTTCACCCCCGACGACGAGGCCGACGACGCGGCGCAGGCCTTCGAACGATACGACCTGGTCTCGGCGCCGGTGGTCGACAACGACAAGCGCGTGATCGGCCGGCTGACCGTGGCCGACGTGGTCGACTTCATCCGCGAGGAATCCGAAGCGGAAATCCTGTCCCAGGCCGGTCTACGCGAGGAGGAGGACATCTTCGCCTCTGTTTGGAGCTCAGTGAAGAACCGCTGGGCCTGGCTGGCGATCAACCTGGTCACCGCTTTCGTGGCCTCGCGGGTGATCGGGCTGTTCGAGGACTCGATCGAGAAGCTGGTGGCATTGGCTGCGCTGATGCCGATCGTCGCCGGTATCGGCGGCAACTCGGGCAACCAGACGGTGACGATGATCGTGCGTGCAATCGCAATGGGTCAGGTGGAGCAATCGGCGATGACGCGGCTGCTGCGCAAGGAGCTGGGCGTGGCGCTGATCAACGGCATCGTCTGGGGTAGCCTGCTCGGCGTGCTGGCGTGGTGGCTGTACGGCAACGTGGAGCTCGGGATGGTGATGACGGGGGCGATGACGCTGAACCTGCTGCTCGCGGCCTGCGCCGGCGTGCTGATCCCGATGCTGCGCCAGCGTCTCGGCGCCGACCCGGCACTCGGCGGCTCGGTGATGATCACCGCGCTCACCGATTCCGGTGGCTTCTTCATTTTCCTGGGACTGGCAACGCTGTTCCTGCTTTGATGGGCCAGGCACGCGCTAACGGCATGCCGCTCGGGATCGCGCCCCCTCAGCCCAGCTTCGCAAACACCTCGCGCGCCACCGCCACCGTCGCGTCGATTTCCGCCTCGCCGTGCGCGGCCGACACGAAGCCGGCCTCGAAGGCCGAGGGCGCGAAGTAGTGGCCGGCGTCCAGCATGGCATGGAAGAAGCGGTTGAAACCCTCCTTGTCCGAGGCCATCACGTCTGAAAACGAGGCCGGCACCTTGTCGGCGAAATAGACGCCGAACATGCCACCAACCGAATCCGCACTGAAGGTGACACCCGCATCCTGCGCCGCGGCGGACAACCCGCTCACCAGACGCCGGGCACCTGCAGCCAGGCCTTCGTAGAACCCCGGCTCACGCGTCAGCTTCAGCGACACCATACCCGCCGCCACCGCCACCGGGCTGCCCGACAGCGTGCCGGCCTGGTACACCGCGCCCAGCGGGGCGATCTTCTCCATGATGTCGCGGCGGCCGCCGAAGGCACCCACCGGCATGCCGCCACCGATCACCTTGCCCAGCGTGGTCAGGTCGGGCGTGATGCCGTACAGCCCGGCTACGCCCTGGGGGCCGACACGGAAGCCCGTCATCACCTCGTCGAAGATCAGCACCGCGCCGTATTCGGTGCAGATGCGGCGCAGGCCTTCGAGGAAACCGGGCGCAGGCTTGATCAGGTTCATGTTGCCGGCCACCGGCTCGACGATGATCGCGGCGATCTCGTTGCCGCGGGCCTTGAACACGTCCTCGACCTGCTGCAGGTCGTTGTAGTCGAGCACGATGGTGTGCTTGGCGAAATCGGCAGGCACGCCGCCCGAGGACGGGTTGCCGAAGGTCAGCAGGCCGGAGCCGGCCTTGACCAGCAGGCTGTCGGCGTGGCCGTGGTAGCAGCCCTCGAACTTGACGATCGCGTCACGGCCGGTAAAGCCGCGAGCGAGGCGGATTGCGCTCATGGTCGCCTCGGTGCCGGAGCTGACCAGGCGCACCATCTCCACCGACGGCAAAAGCGAACAGATCAGCTCGGCCATCTCGACCTCGCTCTCGGTGGGCGCGCCGAAGGACAGGCCCTTCAGCGCGGCCTCGCGCACCGCCTCGACGATGGCCGGGTGGGCGTGGCCGGCGATGGCCGGGCCCCAGGAGCCGACGTAGTCGATGTATTCCTTGCCGTCTGCATCCCACACCCGGGCGCCTTCGGCGCGCGCGAGGAAGCGCGGCGTGCCGCCCACCGAGCGGAAGGCGCGCACCGGCGAATTGACGCCGCCCGGAATGGTCTGCTGGGCGCGCTGGAAGAGGGTCTCGTTACGGCTGGTCATGGCGTTTCGTTCCTGTGCTGCATGCGAAAGGCAGCATTGTCGCGCCACTGACTGGGCCGGTCCACCGCACAGGTCAAGAATCGCCTCCGCTCCGGGGCTTGGGCCGGCACCCGGCGCACACGCGCCCCCCTGTGCAACCAGGGCCGGGGCCCTTCCACCGTTCAGAACAAGCTGCGATACGCGGCGGCCCGCGCCGCGGGATCCCCCGCCCCGAACAGGTCGCCCACCACCGCAAGCAGATCGGCACCCGCGGCCAGGACCTGCCCCGCGTTGGCAAGGGTGATGCCACCGATGGCCGCCACCGGCAGGCCAAGTTCCCGCTTCGCGCGCGTGATCATTGCGAAGGGCGCAGGTGGTGCGTTCGGCTTGGTCATCGACGGAAACATCGCACCGAAGGCGATGTAGTCGGCGCCGATCTCGGCGCCCTCGGTCGCACGCGACCAGTCGGAATAACAGGTCAGACCAAGAATACGCTGCGTGCCAAGCGCCTTGCGCGCCTGCCCAGGCGAGCCATCGTCGCGACCGAGATGGGCGCCGTCCGCACCGACCTCGAGCGCCAGCGCCAGGTCGTCGTTGATGATGAAGGGCACCGCGGCCGTGCGACACAGGCGCTGCAGCGCGCAGGCCTGCTCCCTGCGCAAGGCTGCACTGGCGGTCTTGTTGCGATACTGCAGCAGGGCCGGCCGCCCCGCCAGCACCGCTTCGGCGAGCGCCAGCAGGCGGACGGTATCGGTCACGTCCGGGGTGACCGCATAGAGCCCGCGAAGCACCTGGCCGACTGGGCTGCGCAGCGCTTCAGACATCTTCCGCGCCTTTGCCCCGCGCCCAGAAGAAGCGGTCCGGAAGCGCACGCCCCATGCCGGGACGGTACGCGTGTCGCAGCGTCTGCTGGGTGAACTCCTGTGCCTCACGCACCGCCTCGGGCAGATCCATGCCGTGCGCCATCGCGGCAACCACCGCCGCGGCCAGCGTGCTGCCGGCGCCAAGGAAGCTGCCCTGCAGCCGTGGCCAGGCATCGGTGCGAATCACCCCCTCATGGCCGAACAGGGTGTCGAGCACCTGCGGCCCGTGCTCGCTGCCGCCGGTGAGGAGGACGTACTCGACCCCTCCACCAAGCACGCGCGCGAGCGCTTCATCCACATCGGGAGCATTTTCACTCCCCTCCCCTTCATCGTCGGCAGCGCTTTCGTGCGGCAACGCATCGACGCCGGCAAGACGGCACAGGGCGTGACGATCCGCCACCAGCAGGGTCGTCTGGGGCAGGATCAGGTCCGACAGCGCCGCAACGATCTCCTCGCCCGGCTCGCCCATCTGCATCGCAGCCTGCAGTCCGGGCTCGACGACCAGCGGCACTTCGGGGTAGTCGGACAGAATCTCCGCGATCACCGCCACGTTCTCGACGCTGCCGCAGAAGCCGAGCTTGAATGCGGCCACCGGCACATCCTCGAGCACAGTGCGCGCCTGCATCACCAGTAACTCGGGCTCGGTCGGCCACACCTCTTCAACGCCGCGCGTATCGCGCACCAGCGCCGCGGTATGCACCGGCAAGGGGTGACAGCCCATGCTCGACAAGGTCAGCATGTCGGCGGCAAGGCCGCTGCCGCCGGTCGGATCTCCTGCGGACAGGCACATCACGCACGGCGGCGTATCAGGAATCGCAATTGGCATGAGCGAGAACTACGCCACGTTTGCACCACAGAGGATGCGTTAAGATTCCGCGAATTCTAACGCCAAGCCTTAAGCTGCGCAGACTCATGGACGATACTTCATACCGCACCTGGATGTGCCGGATCTGCGGCTTCATCTACGACGAAGCCGCAGGCTTGCCAGACGAAGGCATCGCACCCGGCACGCGCTGGGAAGACATTCCGCCCAACTGGACCTGTCCGGAGTGCCACGCCGGCAAGGGTGACTTCGAGATGGTCGAGATCTGAGTGGCGCCACGAAGCCGTGGCCCCGCACCTGAAGAACGAAGGGGAGACGACAGAGCATGAACATTGCCGGGCTGAAGGTGATGGTCATCGACGACAGCAACACGATCCGGCGCAGCGCCGAGATCTTCCTCACCCAGGCGGGCTGTGAGGTGCTGCTGGCCGAGGACGGGTTCGACGCGCTTGCGAAGATCACCGACCACCATCCGGACGTCATTTTCGTAGACATCATGATGCCGCGCCTCGACGGCTATCAGACCTGCGCGCTGATCAAGAAGAACCCGCGCCTGTCCTCGACCCCCGTGATCATGCTTTCTTCCCGTGACGGCCTGTTCGACCGTGCGCGTGGGCGTATGGTCGGGTCGGACGAATACCTCACGAAGCCCTTCACCAAGGACAGCCTGCTCAAGGCAGTCTCCGCCCACGCCACGCAACGCAACCACTGAACAGGACAGGATCACGAAGATGCCGATTCACAGGATTCTCGTCGTCGACGACTCGCCCACCGAGCGCCTCGCCATGCAGGAAGTGCTCGTGAAGAACGGTTACGAAGTGCTGACCGCCCAGAGCGGAGAAGAAGCCATCGCGCGCAGTCAGGCCGACCACCCCGACCTCATCCTCATGGACGTGGTCATGCCCGGCATGAACGGCTACCAGGCCACGCGCACGATCTCGCGCCACGACACGACGCGTGACATCCCCATCATCATGTGCACCACCAAGGGCGAAGAAACCGACAAGATCTGGGGCATGCGCCAGGGCGCACTGGCCTATCTGGTCAAGCCGGTCGACCATCAGGATCTGCTCGCCCGCATCCGGGCCATGGGCTAAGCGCCATGGGCCGCAGCAGCCTGCGAGAATTCCAGGAACGGCTGGCACGTCGGCTCGCCGAAGCGGGCACCACCGGGCGTCGCGGCCTGCTCGGGTTTGCCTGTGGAAGCGAGCACTGGCTGATCGACCTGGCCGAAGCGGGGGAGATCCTTCCTCCGCCGGGCCTGTCTGCCGTTCCCCTTACCCACCCTTGGTACCGTGGGCTGGCCAACGTACGCGGCACGCTGTTCGGCGTAGTCGATTTCGCCCTCTTCAACGGTCAGCCGGCCACCCCCGCCGGGGGCAGCGCACGCCTGCTCCTGATTGGCGCCCGCCACGGCGTGAACGCCGCCCTGCTGGTGGGCGCCTCGACCGGGCTGCGTGCGCATGAAGACTTCGAGGCCGAAACCGAAGCCGATGCACGCCCCTGGGTGAGGCGCCGCCTGCGCGACCTCCAGGGTCGCGTCTGGCTCGAACTCGACCCCGTGCGCCTGCTCTCGCAACCTGCCTTCCTCGACGCCGGCCTCGAATGACGAGCCCGCCGATTTCCGCCCAAAACGACTGAATTCGAGCTTCCATCATGGCACTGAACCTGTTCACCAAGAAGAATGCGGCCCCCGGCAGCACCGAGGAGAGCACGATTCTCGAAACCGGCGCCCCGCGGCGCACGCCAGCCTCCGATACCAAGCCGGTTCCGGAGCGCTCGGGAAGCGACCTTCGCGGCCTCGGCATGATGCTCGCGGCGCTGGTCATCGCCACGATCGGCCTGCTCGTCTACCAGGGTCGGACCTCCTCGCTCAACACGCTGCAGGTGAGCGCCTCCAGCGAACTGCAGACCTTGTCCCAGCAGTTGGCCCGCTCCGCGCAGATGGTCCGCTTCGGAGACGCGGGATCGATCGCCGAACTGAACAGCACCCGCGCCCGCTTCGCCAGTCTGCTGCAGACCCTGGACGAAGGCGGCACCTACGGTGACGCCATCCTGCCTCCGGTTCCGGAGACGGTACGCCCGCAACTGGAGCAGCTCGAGGCGGTCTGGAGCAAGACTTCCAGCGCAACCGCGCAACTCGCCAATCAGGCCGACATCTTCGTGGCCGTCGCAGCCGCGGTGCAGACCATCAACGGCGAAAGCGCAGCGCTCTTCGACGCAAGCGAGGACATGCTGCGACAAGCGATCGCCGACGCGTCCGACACCGGCCTCCTGTCCGCAGCCACTGCCCTCTCGATGCAGGCCCAGCGCGCGGCCGGGCACGCCAACACCTTACTGCTGGCCGAGGAAGCCACACCTGAAGCGGCCGCCGCACTTGGCACGGCCGGCGACCGCATGCGGGAGCAACTGGAGCAGCTCAAGCGCAGGGCCGCAGGCACCCGCCTCACCAGTGCCGCCCAGGAGCTCGAGATCGTCGCAGGCCCGACGCTGACTGCGATCAACAGCATCGTCGCCGGCACCCACCCCTTGCTGCAGGCACGGGAAGCTGCACGCGGCATCGCGAGCGACGCGGCGCCGCTGCTCGCCGGCAGCGCCGCGCTCACGGCCGCGCTGACCCGCATCTCGAGCGGCTTCGGGCCACTGCACGTCGGCGCCCTGCTGACCGCCGCCCTGTCGGTATTCCTGCTGATCCTGATGATCCGAAGCTACGCCAGCGACCTCGCCGCCCGCCGCGCAGCAACCGAGGTTGAGCGCCAGAAGGCCGAGAACGAACGCAACCTCTCGCAGCAGGCCATCCTGCGCCTGATGAACGAGATGGGCGACCTCGCCGACGGCGACCTTACAATGCGCGCGACCGTGTCGGAAGACATCACGGGCGCCATCGCCGACTCGGTGAACTACACCATCGAAGAGCTCGCGGTTCTCGTGCGGCGAATCAACGACGCGGCTTCGCGCGTGACCAATGCGACCGAATCCGCACGCAACACCTCCAACGAGCTGCTCGACGCGACCGAGCGGCAGTCGCGCGAGATCGAAGAGGCGGGCACGACCACCGAGCGCATGGCCCAGTCGATGACGGAATCCTCCGAGCGTGCCCTGCAGTCCGCGGCAGTGGCCCGCCGCTCACTGGACGTCGCGCGCAAGGGCGCGGACGCGGTGGCGAACACCATCCGCGGCATGAACGACATCCGCACCCAGATCCAGGAGACGGCGAAGCGGATCAAGCGCCTCGGCGAATCCTCGCAGGAGATCGGCGAGATCGTGGAGCTGATCTCCGACATTACCGAGCAGACCAACGTGCTGGCGCTGAACGCCGCCATCCAGGCCGCCTCGGCGGGTGAGGCCGGCCGCGGCTTCACCGTCGTTGCGGAAGAAGTGCAGCGCCTGGCCGAACGCTCCGCAGAGGCGACCAAGCAGATCGCAGCGATCGTGAAGACGATTCAGACCGACACCCAGGACGCAGTGGTCGCAATGGAAAATGCGACCCAGGACGTGGTCGAAGGGGCGCAGCTGTCCGACGCCGCAGGCCAGGCGCTGGCCGAGATCGACGCGGTGAGCACCGACACCGCCCGCCTCATCGAGCAAATCTCTGCCGACATCCAGACCCAGGCCGCGACCGCCAGCCGGGTGGCCGAAACCATGAAGGACATCCTGGCAGTCACCGAGCAGACCTCGCTCGGTACCCGTGAGACGGCAGTGTCGATCGAGCAGCTCGCCGAGCTCGCGGTCGAGCTGAAAGGTTCAGTTTCGGGCTTCAAGGTCTGAGCACCCCGCCAGGAAGATCAAGCATGACAAACGCCACCGAGCCCGACCTGGGCGCGCTGACCTGGGTCAAGGGCGAAATCGATGCCGCGCTCGCGCGTGCGCGGGAAGCGCTGGAGCAAGGCGCCGACGCCGACGGCACCGCCGGCCTGCAGTTTGCCCAGACTCACCTGCACCAGGTTCGTGGCGCGCTCGCGATCGTTGGCCTGGACGGTCTGACCCAGTTCGCCGACGCCACAGAGAAACTGCTCTCGTCCATGGCACATGGCGAGGCAGGCGCACCTGCAGCGCAGCGCGAACTCGTGCGGCGCGCACTTGCGATGATCGGCAACTACCTTGATGAACTCGCTCACGGCGCGCCAGACCAGCCGCTCCGCCTCGGCGATACCTATCTCGAGCTCGTTGCAGCGTCCGGCCAGACCGCAGCTGGCCCGGTGGACCTGTTCCATCCGGATCTTTCCCGCCGCCCCCCGGCCTTGGTCGCCTCTTCTACAGCCTCCGCTACTCCCTCAGCCAGCGACGACGCCGGCAGCGCACTGCGCAACGCGCGCAGCCGCTTCGAGCGCGGCCTGCTCGACTGGTTGCGCAAAGGCAACGCGGGTGAAGGCGCGCGCACCATGCGCGAGGCGATCGCCGAGGTCGCCAGGCTGCAGCAAGGCGCACCCGCGCACGCGCTGTGGTGGATCAGCCTGGCGTTCTACGACGCCCTGATCGCAGACGACCTGCAGCCCGAACCCGCAGTCAAGCGCCTGTGCACCCAGATCGACGCCCAGTTCCGTCGCCTGCTCACCGGCACCGCGTCGCAGCCCGATCGACTGCTCAGGGAGCTCCTCTACGAGATCGCCCACTGCCCGGCAGTGACGCCACATCAACGCGCCGTACGCAGCTTCTACGGCCTTGAAGCACTGCTGCCAACCGCCGGCGTGCAGGTGAGCGGAACGCCGACTGCTCCGCTGCTCGACGCGCTGGGCCGGCACCTCGCCGCCGCCCGCCTGCATTGGGATGCGTTCTGTGCGGGGACGGCCGTCGACCTGCAGCATTTCGAGCATGCGCTCGTGGAGATGGGACCTTCCGCTGCAACGTTCTCGCGCCCGGGCGTCGAGCGCTTGATCGGCGCGCTTGCTGGTTTCGCTCACTGGTTGCGCCGAGACCCCTTGCAGTTGCCCCAGGCAGCCGCGATGGAAGTCGCCACCGCGCTGCTCACGCTCGAAACCGCACTCACACCGCGCCCCGCGGAGCCCGGCTTCACGGCCCGCGCCGACGCGCTGGCCGAGCGCCTCGCTGCACTTCAGCGCGGCGAGACCCTGGGCGAGGATGAAGGCGGCGACAGCTTTCGCGCCGCAAGCCAGGCACAGGAAAAGGCCGCCATCGAGCAACTCGTCAAGGAGATGCGCAGCAGCTTGGCGCAGGTCGAGCAGACCCTGGACGACTTCTTCCGAGATCAGGCCAAGCGCGATCCGCTCGAGAAGTTGCATCACCCGCTGCAGCAGATCATTGGCGCGCTCAGCGTGCTGGGCGAAACGGAAGCGCTGGCCATCGTGCGCGACGCGGCGACGAGGATCGCCAGCCTCACGCGCGAGGATGCCAGCCCCGAGGACGGCAAGCTCGAAGCGCTCGCCGAGCGGCTGTCCGCCTTCGGCTTCTATCTGGACGCCCTGCCCCGCGGCGGCGCCAACATCCACGCCCTGTTGGCGCACGGTGTACCTGGAGCGCCTCACTCAGCCCCCACTGAATCTGCCCAGCCGTACGAACCCGAGGACGAAGCCGGCGCACCGGTACAGATGCCGGTAGCGGAGGCGGAAACCCCGGCAGCAGCGATCGACGAGGCCCTCAACGACGAACTTGCCCGGGCGCAGCAACTGCTCAACGAGCCGCAGGCTGCGCTCACACTGGCCCCCCTTGCGAAGCCGGCCGCCCCACCGACGGTCGAAGCCGAACCGCCTGCAGCGGCGCCTGCGACAACCGAGCCTGCTGGAGAGGAGCAGGCGCCGATCGATGAGGAACTGCTGGGCATCTTCATCGAAGAAGCGCACGAGGTGCTGGCAACGCAAAGCGAGCAGCTCGAGCTGCTACGCACCGCGCCGGGAGACAGGGAGGCCCTGGTCACGATCCGCCGCAGCTTCCACACCCTCAAGGGCAGCGGGCGCATGGTTGGGCTCACTGCGTTGGGCGAGGTGGCATGGGCGGTGGAGCAGACGCTCAACCGCTGGCTGCAGCTCGAATGGCCGGTGACCCCTGCGCTGCTGCACTTCATCGACGACGGTCGCGAAGTGTTCTCGCGCTGGGTAGCGCTGCTCGAAACCCGGGACATGAGCCCAGTCGAGGCAAGCGCCCTGATCACCGATGCCGAGCGCTTGCGCAACGCCGAGCAAGCGCCCGTCCTTCCAGCGCAGGATCAGCCACCGGCCGAGCCGGAAGTGCTCGAACCCGCGCTTCCCGAAATCCCGCCGCCCGAGCCCGAGGCGAGCAAACCGGAACCGGCCGCCGAAGCCGAGATGGTGCTCGAGAGCGCAGCCTTCCTCATCGACGCCGAGCTCGGCGAACTTCCCCCGCTCGGGCCGGAGGAGACTGCGGAAGCGCCCCATGCACCGGCACCGGCACCGGACAACGAAACGCCGGAGGCCGCAGCATTTTCGATCGAGGACTTCCCGGCTCCCGACCTTTCCTGGGACGAGGAAGACCACCTGCTCGAGCCGCTGGAGATCGACCTGCTGCCCGAACCGATTGAAGCCGAGTTGCCCCCCGAAGCGGCCACTGCCTCCGCGGAGCTTCCTGAATTCGAGCGCGCAGAACCTGAGGCGGCAGACGCCCTGGATGAGGAGACGGCGACCGCCCCCACCCTCGAGGCGGTCGACATCCCCCCCACCGAAGCGGCCGAACAGCCGGCGGTGGTACGCATCGGCGACGTCGAGATCTCCGCCGCACTGCACGAACTCTATTGCTCGGAAGCGGTGCAGCACCTCGACACGCTCGCCAGCGAGCTCCTGGCCCTGCAGGCCGGCGCCCACAGGCCGCCTTCCGCCGCGAGCATCCGTGCAGTGCACACCTTCACCGGAATCTCGGGCACGACACGGCTCGACGCCCCCCACAAACTCGGGCGCGCGCTGGAGCGCGCACTCGAGCGGCTGGCCGAGGGCGGGCGCGTGCCCGACGCCGAAGAGCTCGCGCTGTTCGAAGACGCGCAGGCCGCCATGCGCGCCATGCTCGCCGAAACCTGCGCCGGGCAAGCACCGCAGGCCACACCCACGCTCGTGAGTGCACTCGATTCGGCCGCACGGATGCTGGAGCCCCCTGCGCCCACCGAGGCAGAACCGGCGATGAAGGCCGAGCCGGCGGCTCAGAGCGCGTTGGCGGTCGAGGACGAAGGCGAGATCGAGTCCGCACTCGACGTCGAGCTCAAACCTGCGGCCGGGGTGGAGCCACCCAGCGAGGTCGCGACCGAGCCCCTCCGAAGCGAGCCCGCCCCGTCGGAAATTCCGACGTCCCCGGTGCGCACAGAATCCGCCGCGCGGGAAGCTGCCGAACAGCTCCCGCCCGTCCGCGACGACCTCGACGCCGACCTGTTGCCGATCTTCCTTGAGGAAGCCGGCGAAGTCCTGGGGCAGTTGCACGACACCCTGCGCAATTGGCGCAATGCCCCGCATGCCGATAGCGAAGCACCGAAGGTGCTCGCGCGCCTGCTGCATTCGCTAAAGGGCAGCGCGCGCATGGCGGGGGCAATGAGCCTCGGCACGCAGCTGCACCAGCTCGAATCCCGGCTTGAGGACGGCCTTGCAGCACGCGAGTCCATCGCCAGCCTGGTGGACGCACTCGCTCACGGCCTCGATCAGTCCGAGCAGACGATCGGCGCACTCACCCTGGGTGACCAGGCTGCCGAGGTGCCCGGCGAGGCCGCCGGGGCCGAAGGTGCAGCACGCGCGCCCACCGCGGCCGACGAAGGAACGCCTCAGGGCGAAGCCGCTCCCGACGCCGAAGTGCTGAGCAGCCCGACCCTGCGCGTGCGCACGGAGTTGATCGACCGCTTCGTCAACCAGTCGGGCGAGATCGGGGTCGCACGCAGCCGGATCGACGGCGAGCTGCGTACGCTGCGCCGCTCGCTGCTCGACCTCACCGAGAACGTCATCCGCCTGCGCAACCAGCTACGCGAAGTGGAGATCCAGGCCGACGTGCAGATGCAGTCGCGCATCGCACAGTCGGGGGCGGAGCATGGCGACTTCGACCCGCTCGAGCTCGACCGCTACACCCGCTTGCAAGAACTGACGCGGATGATGGCCGAGAGCGTCAACGACGTGACCACGGTGCAGCAAAACCTGCTGCTGAACCTGGACGGCGCCGAGCTTGCCCTCAACAGCCAGGCACGTCTGGCCCGCGATCTCCAGCAAGGTCTGATGCAGGTGCGGATGCTGCCCTTCGAAAGCCTCGCGAGCCGCCTCTACCGGGTGGTGCGGCAGAGTGCTCGCGACCTCGGCAAGCGCGCAAACCTGGACCTGAGGGGCGGCCGCATCTCGGTCGACCGCAGTGTGCTGGAACAGATCGCCGCGCCGCTCGAGCACCTGCTGCGCAATGCGCTCGCCCACGGCATCGAAACGCCCTCGGCACGTCATGCCGCGGGCAAGCCCGAAACCGGCGACATCATTGTGAACGTACGCCAGGAAGGCAACGAGATCGCCATCGACGTCTCCGATGATGGCGCCGGCCTCGATCTCGAGCGCATCGCGGCCCGCGGCCGCGAACGCGGTCTGCTGGGCGAGCACGAGCAGGCCGACGAACGACGCCTCACCAACCTGATCTTCCTTTCGGGCTTCAGCACCGCGAGCGAACTGTCCGCAGTGTCGGGGCGCGGCGTCGGCATGGACGTGGTCAAGGCGCAGGCCGCCGCGATCGGCGGGCGGGTGAGCGTCGCCTCCACACGCGGTGCGGGCACGCGCTTCACGATCCACATCCCGCTCACGCTCGCGGTCACCCGCGCGTTGCTGGTGCAGTCCGGCGGACGCACCTGGGCCATTCCGTCCAGCCTCGTCGCCCAGGCGATGGAACTCAAGCCCGCCCCGCTGCGCACGCTGCAGGAGCAGCACGGCTACGCGTGGCAGGGCGAGCACTTCCCCTATCGCTATCTGCCGCGCCTGCTCGGCGACCGCGACGCGCGCCCGCTCGAACAGCGCTACAACTGGGTGCTGCTGCTGCGCGCCGGTGCGCAGAGGCTTGCCCTGCATGTGGATGGATTGCGCGGCAACCAGGACATTGTCGTCAAGAATGCGGGGCCGCAGCTCACCCGGGTGGTCGGCATGTCCGGCGCCACGGTACTCGGCGATGGTGAGGTCGTGATCATCCTGAACCCGGTCGCGCTCGCCAGCCGAGGGCTCGGCGAGCAGGAGATCGACAGCATCCATCTGCCGCCCGAGTCCGAAGCCCCGCCACCGCTGCATCTGCCCACGGTGATGGTGGTCGACGATTCGCTGACCGTGCGCAAGATCACCGGGCGCCTGCTCGAGCGCGAGGGCTATCGCGTAATCACCGCGAAGGACGGCGTGGACGCGCTGGAGCAACTCATCGACACGCTGCCCGACGTCGTGCTCTCGGACATCGAGATGCCGCGCATGGACGGCTTCGATCTGGTGCGCAACATCCGCGCCGACAAGCGCCTGCAGCACCTCCCGGTGATCATGATCACCTCCCGTCTGGCCGAGAAGCACCGTCGCTACGCAGAAGAGATCGGCGCCAACCACTACCTCGGCAAGCCCTACCAGGAAGAGGAACTGCTCGCGCTGGTGGCGGGATACATCACGGGTCAAACCCAAGCCCCGGCCTGATATCCGCCCCGCGGCCCCTGCCCGCGCGGGGGCCGCGCGTGCGGACCCCGCCCCCTCCGGGCCGGGCCCCCAGCCACGCTTGATCAGGCCTCGTCGCGTGCCGGGCGCTCGCGGTTGCTGCCACTCACCATGCGGTACTCATACAGCCGGCATTCAAGCGCACCGTTGAACAGGGGCGTGCGCCGACTGGCCTTGAGGCCAATGAGCTTGGGCAGCGCGGTGTCCGCGCTGAAAAAATAGCAGCGCCAGCCGCCCCAGCGCCGTTTGAGCGCATCACCCAGGCGCGGATAGAAGGCCGCAAGCGCCTCCGCCTCGCCCAGGCGCACGCCATAGGGCGGGTTCGCCACCATCACACCGGACTGCGCGGGCGGCTCTCGCTCGAGCAGATCGGCGCGCGAAAGGCTCACACAATCCGCCAGCCCGGCGGATTCGAGGTTCACCCGGCTCCGCCGCACCCATTCGGCGACGATGTCGGAACCGTGGATGGGCAACGCGCGCACTGGCTTGCGCCGTGACTCTGCCGCTCGCCGCAGCGCCGCCCAGGCCGCGCGATCGTGAATGCGCAGGCGCTCGAAGGCGAACCCGCGTCCCAGCCCGGGAGCGACATCGAGGGCCGTCTGCGCTGCCTCGATGAGGAAGGTGCCGCTCCCGCACATCGGGTCGATGAGCGTCTCTCCCGGCTGCCACCCCGAGAGCCGCAGGATGCCCGCAGCGAGGTTCTCCTTCAGCGGCGCTTCGACTGCAGCCGGTTTGTAGCCGCGCTTGTAGAGCGGCTCGCCGGAGGTGTCGACATAGAGCGTCGAAGTGTCGGCAGTCAGGAACAGGTGGATGCGCACGGCCGGGTTCGCGGTGTCCACGCTCGGCCGGCGTCCGGCCACGGTCCTGAAGTGGTCGCAGACCGCATCCTTGATCCGCAGCGTGACGAACTCGAGGCTCTTGAGCGGAGACTTCTGCGCGGTGACGTAGATCCGGATCGTGTCGTCGGGCGTGAACCACTTCGCCCAGGTCACGCTGTACGCAAGCTTGTAGAGATCGACTTCCGCGCGATAGCGCCCCTGGGCCACCCGCCACAGCACCCGGGTCGCAAGCCGGCTCTCCAGATTCGCGCGCTGGCACGCAACCCAGTCGCCCTGCCAGCTCACCCCACCATGGACCGCCTTCGCCTCGCGCGCGCCCAGGCCCGTCAGCTCCTCCACGAGCAGCGCCTCGAGCCCACGCGGGCAGGGAGAGAAGAAGGTTTCAGCCATGAGGTGCTCCGCGCGCGTTCAAAGCCGGCATTCTACCCGCACGAATCATGGAGATTGCGGCATGTGCCCCGAAGCAGCCGCACAACGCGCATGACACGGGCACGGGCAGCGAGAAACGCGCAAAACGGGGCCCCACGCAGCACATGCCACGCGGGGCCGAATGGCCCGGGCTGCAGGGAGGCGTCGCCCGGGCGGGGAGAGAAAACCGGCGTTCAGGGGTGCCCGGACTTGCCCGCCTTGATGTCGTGATACCACTGCTCATGGTGCTCGCGCGCCCAGGTCTCGTCGACGTAGCCGGTCTTCATCGACTCGTAGGCGCCTTCCGCGCCCAGCGTGCCCATGTAGATGTGGCCGAAGGCCAAGCCCAGCATCAGGATTGCACCAACGGCATGCACGATGTTCGCGGTCTGCATGTCAGCCCGCGTCCAGTCGCCCAGGTTCGGGAAGTCCATGATCAGCCCGGACACTGCCACGGTGAAGCCAAGGATGGTGACGCCGAACCAGAACCAGGTCTTCTCGCCGAAGTTGAAGCGCCCGGAGGGGACGTGGCTGCCGTCGAGCAGACCGCCGGCACGGCGGATCCACACCGCGTCGATCGGTCGCCAGACGTTGTCGCGCAGGAAGGCGAAGAACATCAGCAGCACGAAGATCCCGAACAGCGGGCCCACGTAGTTGTGCACAAGCTTGCCGGCGTTGAGCAGCAAGCCCAGCCCACCGTGGCCGATGAGCGGCAACAGTACGTGCTTGCCGAACAGGATTGCCAGCCCGGTGATGGCAAGCAGCAGGAAGCTGATCGCCGTGCCCCAGTGCACGAAACGCTCGAAGCCCGAGAAGCGCAGCATCTTGCGCCCGGTCTTCTGCCCATGCAGCTTCAGCGTGCCCTTGACCAGCCAGAACAGCAGGATGGCCGAAGGCACGAGGATGAGGAGCCAGCCGCCGTACAGCGTGACCGGGCCGTTGCGCAGCTGGCGCCAGGTGTTGCCTTCGCTCTGGATCAGCACGCCGGCCTCGGGGCCGCGCACGGTGGTGAAGTGCTCCTCGCCGGAGCGCACCGCGCGCCACACCGGTGCGTTGTTGAGCGGCCGCTCGACCTGGCGCTGGGCCTGGTCCGCGGCGCTGCTGCCGGGCGGCGGTTCGGCCGCGCGCAACGGCAGCGCCGTCGCCCACAGCATGAGCGCGAGCAACAGCACGGCCAGCCAGCCGCCGTGTCGCACCCGCATCGATGGTGTCGTCATGGCGCTCTCCTCACTGGATGCGGTTGTACTCGTTCTGGCCGCGGGCGCGCTCCTTGAGCGCCTTCTCCCAGGCCGCACGGTCGCCCTTGAACTCGCCGCCGTCCCAGGGACGGGCGTCGGTCTTGCCGCGGTACTGGCCTTGCTCGTACACGGTGACCTGCGGCACCTCGCTGCACGCCGACAGACCGAGCAGCGCGACGCCGGCGAGCGCCGCGAGCGAGATCGACTTCAGTTTGCGCGCGCTCATGACTGGCCCTCCCGCTTGCGTTCCTGCTTCTGCTGGCCGCCGCCGTAGGCGGCATCCCAGCCCCACACCTCGGCGCCGCCACCGCGGCGCAGCACGCGCTCGCGGAAGATGTTGGCCACCACGTCGGCGTCGCCGGCGATCAGCGCCTTGGTCGAGCACATCTCGGCGCACAGCGGCAGCTTGCCCTGGGCGAGGCGGTTGGAGCCGTACTTCTCGTACTCGGCCGCCGAGTTGGTCTCTTCCGGGCCGCCGGCACAGAAGGTGCATTTGTCCATCTTGCCGCGCGCGCCGAAGGCCGCCGGGCCGTTGGGGAACTGCGGCGCGCCGAACGGACAGGCATAGAAGCAGTAGCCGCAGCCGATGCACTTGTCCTTGTCGTGCAGCACCACGCCGTCTTCGGTCTTGTAGAAGCAGTCGGTCGGGCACACCGCCATGCAGGGCGCGTCCGAGCAGTGCATGCACGCCACCGAGATCGAGCGCTCGCCCGGCACGCCGTCGTTCATCGTCACCACCCGGCGGCGGTTCACGCCCCAGGGCACCTCGTGCTCGTTCTTGCACGCGGTGACGCAGCCGTTGCATTCGATGCAGCGCTCGGCGTCACAGAGGAATTTCATGCGTCCCATTATTTATTCTCCTCGCCCTCAGGCCTTGCTCACGCGGCACAGGGTGGTCTTGGTTTCCTGCATCATGGTCACCGAGTCGTAGCCGTAGGTGGTGGCGGTGTTGACCGCCTCGCCACGCACGACCGGCGCCGCGCCTTCCGGGTACCACTCGAGCATGTCCTTGCCCTGCCACCAGCCGGAGAAGTGGAAGGGCAGGAAGACCGTGCCCGGCGCCACGCGCTGGGTGACCTGGGCGCGCACCTTGAGGCGAGCCTTGGTCGGGGATTCGACCCAGATGTACTCGCCATTGCGGAAGCCCGCGTCGTTGGCGTCCTTCGGATTCACCTCGGCGAACATCTCCTGCTGCAGCTCTGCCAGCCAGGGGTTGGAGCGGGTTTCCTCCCCGCCGCCCTCGTACTCGACCAGGCGGCCGGAGGTCATCACCAGCGGGTAGTCCCTGGAGATGTCCTTCACCTTCTCCTGCATCGACTTGTACAGGGTGGGCAGGCGCCAGAACTTCATCTTGTCGTCATGCGTCGGGTACTTGGCGACCATGTCCGGGCGCGGCGAGTAGATCGGTTCGCGGTGCTGCGGGATCGGATCGGGGAAGTTCCACACCACGGCGCGCGCCTTCGCGTTGCCGAAGGGGTGGCAGCCGTGGTTCTTCATCACCACGCGCTGGATGCCGCCGGAGACGTCGGTCTTCCAGTTCTTGCCCTCGGCCGCGGCCTTCTCGGCCTCGGTGAGCTCGTCCCACCAGCCCAGCTTCTTCAGCAGCACATGATCGAACTCGGGGTAGCCCATCTGCAGGTCGGCGCCCTTGGAGGCCGAACCCTCGCCTGCGAGCAGCGACACGCCGTCCTTCTCGACGCCGAAGTTGGCGCGGAAGTTGCCGCCGCCGTCCATGACGTGCTTCGAGGTGTCGTAGAGGTTGGGCGTGCCCGGGTGCTTCATCTCGGGCGTGCCGTAGCACGGCCACGGCAGCCCGAAGTATTCGCCGTCGCAGGGGCCGCCCACCGCCTTCAGCGTCTTCACGTCGAAGGTGTGCATGTTCTTCATGTGCAGCTTGAGGCGCTCGGGCGACTGACCGGTGTAGCCGATGGTCCAGGTGCCGCGGTTGATCTCGCGCAGCGTGTCCTCCATGCTCGGCTCGTCCCAGCCCTGGGCGTCCTTCCCGAGCTTGATGTTCTTGACGAACTCGTCGGCCCAGCCGAACTTCTTGGCGAAGGCGTACATGATGGTGTGGTCGGGCTTGGACTCGAAGAGCGGCTCGATGACCTTCTCGCGCCACTGGATCGAGCGGTTCGACGCGGTGGCCGAGCCGGTGGTCTCGAACTGCGTGCAGGCGGGCAGCAGATAAACGCCCTCCTTTCGCACCATCGCTGCCATCGCCGCGGTGGCCGACGGGTAGGGGTCGATCACCACCAGGGTGTCGAGCGCCTTCATCGCCTCGACCATCTCGGCACCGCGCGTCTGCGAATTGGGCGCGTGGCCCCAGTACACCACCGCGCGCAGGTTGCCGGCGGGCTGGTCGATGAGCTCCTTGTTCTCGAGCACGCCGTCGATCCAGCGCGACACGGTGATGCCGGACTTCTCCATCAGCTCCTGCGAGACGTAGCGGCCCTTGACCCACTCGTAATCCACGCCCCACACGCCGCACCAGTGCTTCCACGAGCCGGTCGCGAGGCCGTAGTAGCCGGGCAGCGAATCCGGGTTGGGGCCGATGTCGGTCGCGCCCTGCACGTTGTCGTGGCCACGGAAGATGTTGGCGCCGCCACCCGACTTGCCGATGTTGCCGAGCGCGAGCTGAAGGATGCAGGATGCGCGCACCATCGCGTTGCCGATCGAGTGCTGGGTCTGGCCCATGCACCAGACGATGGTGGAGGGTCGGTTCTCGGCCATGGTACGCGCGGCCAGCAGCATCTGGTCCTCGGGCACGCCGCAGGCTTCCTCCACCTTGTCCGGCGTCCATTTGGCGAGCACCTCCTCGCGGATCTTGTCCATGCCGAAGACGCGGTCGTCGATGTACTGCTTGTCTTCCCAGCCATTCTGGAAGATGTGGTACAGCAGGCCGAACAGGAAGGGCACGTCGGTGCCCGAGCGGATGCGGATGTACTGGTGGGCCTTGGCTGCGGTGCGGGTGAAGCGCGGATCGACCACGATCATCTTCGCGCCGTTTTCCTTGGCGTGCAGGATGTGCAGCAGCGACACCGGGTGCGCCTCGGCCGCGTTCGAGCCGATGAACAGCATCGCCTTGGCGTTCTGCATGTCGTTGTAGGAGTTCGTCATCGCGCCGTACCCCCAGGTATTCGCCACGCCCGCCACGGTGGTGGAGTGGCAGATGCGCGCCTGGTGGTCGCAGTTGTTGGTGCCCCAGAAGGAGACGAACTTGCGCAGCAGGTAGGACTGCTCGTTGTTGTGCTTGGAGGAGCCGATGAAGTACACCGCGTCGGGGCCGGACTCCTCGCGGATCTTCAGCAGGCGGTCGCCGACCTCGTTCAGCGCCTGTTCCCACGAGATCTTCTGGTATTTGCCATCGACCAGCTTCATCGGGTACTTCAGGCGGTATTCGCCGTGGCCGTGCTCGCGCAGGGCCGCGCCCTTGGCGCAGTGCGCGCCGAGGTTGATCGGCGAGTCGAATACCGGCTCCTGGTGCACCCACACGCCGTTGCGCACGATGGCGTCGCTGGCACAGCCGACCGAACAGTGGGTGCACACTGTGCGGCGCACTTCGGCCTTGCCCTCGGCGCGCGACACGCCCGCGGGCGCGGCGGCCTCGGCGGCGCCGATGAAGTTGTAGGGCAGCTGGGTGGCGAGCGCGCCCGCACCCACACCCAGGCCCGAGCGCTTGAGGAAGGCGCGGCGGTCCATGGTCTGGCCGAGCTGGCGCGCGGCGGCGCCGCGCAGGCGACGCGCGCCAGTGGCGGCGGTCGCGGATTTCTTCGTCAACATCCTCGCGTCCTCCTCAGATCCGCGTCGTGCGGTAGTAATTGCGCATGTGCTCGCTCACGCCCTGGTCGGCGGCCTCGCGGCGCGCGTCCTCCACCACCTGGGCGGTGACCGGCGTGGCTTGCGCGGCGGTCGCCGCCAGCGCGGCGGCGCCCGCTGCACCGCCGGCACCGATCGCGGCCAGGAAGTTGCGGCGCGACAGCTTGGTGTTTTCGTCCTTCATCCTCGCTCTCCCCTCTATGCGCCGGAGCGGCTCGTGCCGGCCCGGCCTCGTTTCCATGGCAGCCGCGCTCAGCGCGCTTCCGCCTCCAGCATGTCGAACGCCTCGCGCTCGATGTCCATGAAGGCCGCCAGCAGGCCGCCGACCTTCGCGTAGAAATCCGCCCCCGGCGCCGCCGCCAGCGCACCGGCGAACTGCGCATACCAGGGTGCGAGATGGCGGCCGAAGAAGCGCCGCTGGCGTTCCAGCCCCGCGGCGTCCGGCCCGGTCAGCACCAGGTGGCGCATGACCTCGGCAAGCGCGGCGATGTGGTCCTCGGTCTCGGTGACGCCCGCCCGACGGCCCAGGCCGAGTTCGGCGAGTTCGTCGCGCAGTTCGGCGAGCGGCTCTTCCTGCAGGAAGCCGGTGAGGTACCAGGAGCCATTGCACATGACCTCGGGCTTGCCGACGGCCACGAAGAGTGCATCGAACTCATCGGCCACCGCCTGCGCCGGCATCGCTTGCGCCGCGGTGCCGAGGGCGGCCCAGGCGCGCGGCAACTCGCCGCCTTCGCCGCCGAGCATGCGCCCGGTCTGCGTGAGTGCGACCAGCAGCGCGGCATCGGGCGGGGCGTGGAACAGGCGGGCGAGCAGCGCGTAGTGCTCGGCACGCGCGCGGTCCTCGTCCGACCAGGTCGGCTGCGGCTGGAGGGCAAATGTGGAGGTCGCGGTGTCGTTCATTCGGAGTCGTTCATTCAGTGAGGTCCCAGGCCTTCACGGCCGGCCCGGCCTTCATCATGTCGATCACCCGGCAGTCGGCGCACATGCGCAGGCGCGCGCGCTCGGCCTCGCCGGCGAACATCGAGTGTCCGGAAAGGCGGGCGATCATGGATTCGATCAGCGGCGCGGCGCCCATGGCCTTGCCGCAGGCGGTGCAGTGGAAGATGTCGGCCTCGCGCAGGGCGCGGGCCTTGCGTGCGTCCTCACCGAGCAGCAGGCGCGGCGCCAGCGTGATCGCGGACTCCGGACAGGAGGCCTCGCACAGGCCGCACTGCAGGCAGTTCTTCTCGACGAACTCGAGGCGATAGGCGTCGCTCGCCGCGCGCAGCGCGCCGGCCGGGCAGGCACCCGTACAGGACATGCACAGCGTACAGGCATCGGACACGACCACCTGGCCGAAGGGCGCGCCAGCCTTGAGCGCGATCGCCGCGGGCAGGCCGGCGGGCGTGTGTGCCGCCGGAGCCTGCGCGACCAAGTGGCGCAGCGCGAAATCCAGCGTCTCGCGTTTCTTCAGCAGCAACTGGAAGCGCGCGGGCTCGGCGACACCGGTGGCGGGCACCCAGCCGTAGAGCGCTGCCTCGAGCACCTGCCAGTCGTCGGCGTCGGCCTCGATCACGCGCAGGTGTTCTCCGCGGTAGCCGAGCGCAGTAAGAATGGTCTGCCCGTGCCCTGCCTGCGCCTGCAGCGGCGCGGCGTCGTGGCTGCCGGCGGCGAGCACCGCCACCTGACAGGCGCCGAGCGCGAGGCTGCCGAGCATCAGGTCCAGCCCAACCGCGTCAACGCTCCACACCTCGATCGGGATCACCCGCGCCGGCAGGCCGCGGCCGCGGCGGGCCAGGCGCGCGATGGCCGCGGTGCCGGCCTCGGCGGAGTGGAACAGCAGGCAGGCGTCGCTGCCGCCGGCGCGCGCGTACTCGGCGAGCAGCGTCTTCACGCGCTGGCCGAGCTCGGGCACGCGCGGATACTGGAAGGAGAGCGCGCCCGAGGGGCACACCGTGCTGCAGGTGCCGCAGCCCTTGCAGAGCCAGGGGTCGACCGCGATCACGTCGCCCTGGCTGCGGATCGCTTCGGTGGAGCAGGCTTCGATGCAGTTCGTGCAGCCGGTCTTCTTCGCCCGGCTGTGGGCGCACAGGCCGGCCTCGAAGGCGACGTAGCGCGGCTTCTCGAACTCGCCCACGAACTCCCCCAGCGCCTGCACCGCGAGCGCCTGCTCGAAGGGGTCGCGTCCCGGGGCGGCGTAGCCGTCGGGCAGCTCGACGCGGCGCAGCAGCGGCTCTACCGAGAGGTCGAGCACGAGGTCGAAGCGCTCGCGGCGTGCGGTGTCGACGCGCGCGAAGTCGATCGCGCCGATCTCACCACAGGCGGCGACGCAGGCGCGGTGGCTGCGACAAGCGTCGGCGTCGACCTGCAGATCCCAGCCGATCGCGCCCTCGGGACAGGCCTTCACGCAGGCGTTGCAGCGCACGCACAGCTCGAGGTCGATCGGGTTGTCCTGCGTCCATTCCAGCGCGAAGGCGCCCAAATGACCGGAAAGCGCCACCGGCCTGCCCGTCCACACCGGATACGTGTTGACCGCCGGCAGCTCGGCATCCTTCGTGCGCGCAGTGATCAGCACAGCCGGCTCGAAGCTGCCCGCCAGGCGCTCCGCCCAGCCCAGCGCCGCCCCCGCCTCACCGATGATCAGCAGGCTGCGCCCGGCCGACATCTGCACCGCCGCCACCGGCTCAGGATCGGCCAGCGTGGTCGCGGCGGCGATCAGCGCGGCGAGCTTGGGCGTCGCAGCGGCGGATTCGGCCGACCAGCCGGCGTTTTCGCGCAAGTTGAAGAAGCGGATGCGCTCGCCGGCGCCGGATTCCTCTGCAAGCTCGGCGAACAGCGCAGCCTCTTGCGTACAGCCGACATGCACCGTGCGGGCGCCGCCGAGGGACGCCTCGAGCACCGGCAGTTCGCTGCCGCACAAGGACCGATGGCAATGCACCGCTGCGCCTGCAGCGTCGGCCAACCGCCCGGGGTCGAGCGTGAAGCTTCGGTTGCAGTCGCAGAGATGAACGCGGGCAGTCGTGTCGTGGCGGTCGGGCATGTTCAGTTCCTTCTATCGCCTAAGCAAAGCAGTTCATAGGCCAGGAGCGAACGGAGCAGACGCCTCGCAACACCGGAAAATACCGCAGCAAATCCGATCGCCCTGGAAAAAAGCGACAAACTGTCGCTCAGGGTGCGATTTGTCGCGGAGCCCGCCCTGTTTGATCCAGCGCACCCTCCTCTGCGCCCCCCTCCGCCTCTGCGCCCTCCTGTCGTCCACCCGCCTCCACTGCGCGGCCTTCCGCCCCCGCGGTCTCCTCAGCGGGTGCAGCCGCGTCCGCGTGAGTGGCCGAATCGTCAGGGCCTTGCGCCACGCTCGCCTGCGAGGGCGCATCGTTTTCGGCCTCGTTCGCCATGAGCCATTCACGCGCGTGGCGCAGCTTGGCCAGCGCCTCGGACGGGATTGGATCCGGTTGTGAATAGTCGTCGATGTAGATGTCCAGCCCGTCCATACGGTTGAAGTGTGGATCGGAAAAAAGCTTGTGCAGCGCCTTGCGGCGCAGGGCCTCGCCCACCTCCTGCTTGAGGAAGACGCTGAAGTCAGAGGACAGTGACAGGCTCTCCACGGGCGGCAGGGGCGCCTCGGCACCGGCGGCAGCGTGTGCGCCGTCGTCGCCCCCAGCCCGCGCCGCAGCGGGCACCTCCTGTGTGCCGGACAGGACGCTATCGCTCTCCACCGTCACAGATGCGGGTGCAGCCTCGAGTTCGGGGGCCGGGCCCGGTGCGCGCTGCAAGCTCGCGGCGAGCTTGCGCCGTGACCAGCGCGAGAGGAAACTGCCGCTCACGTTCGCCTCCGGTCCAGCCCGAGCGGATCATTGCGCTTGACCTTCTTCTTTGGCTCGGGCTTGTAGTGCGTATTGACGAAGTCCCCTGCCCAGTCAGCGATCTCGCGCGGCATCGCCACCCCATCGACCTGTTCGCCCGAATCCAGCCAGCGCGCCGCCTCACCGTAGCTCACCGTCACCGCGGTCGGGCGCGCGAGGTCTTCCTCCATGCGCCACTGGATGAAGACCTTGGGAATGGGCGCTGTGATGTTGGCGAAGTAGTTCTCCGCCTCGTCCCGAAACAGCTCCAGCGCGAGCGCGCCGAAGCGCCACTGGCAACGATCGGCCTCGTCGACGATCCTGGAGGGCGCGGGATCGGCATCGTCGAAGGCGGGCACCACACCGACCGCCTCCCAGGCGGCGTCGACCCAGGGATTGTTCAGGCGGCGACGCTCCATGATCACTGCAATCGGAAATTTTTTCATCGTGCCGTCCCGTACGGTTCGAACCTATGTGGTCTACAGCATACGTGCCGGCCTGCCAGCGCGCGACCGTGGGAAACCCCAGCCGCGGGAGGGCCATGGGAGACCGGGCTTGCGGCTACAATCGGGCGGGTTCGCTTATCCGAGTTGCAGTGATGCCCCCTCCCCGCCGCCCGCAGCTGAGCCAGGCCAGCCGTCCGCTGACCATCGAGATCCCGGCCGTCAACGAGCTCGGCGCGATCGTGCCGACCCCGATCGCAGGCGAACACCCCCTGACGCTCTATGTCGACAAACGCGAGATCGTCACCCTGATGACGCTGGGCGCAGCGCCCGAGGCGCTGACCATTGGCTGGCTACGTAACCAGCGCCTGGTGCGCAGCCTGGACGAGATCGCCGCTGTACAGGTGGATTGGGACGTGGAGGCGGTCGCGGTGACCACGCACAACGGACTGGAGGATGCCGACCGCAGACTCGGCAGCCGAACCGTCACCACGGGTTGCGGCCAAGGCACGGTGTTCGGCGGCCTGATGGACGAGATCGACCAGATCCGCCTGCCCCACGACCGCCAGCTCAAGCAGTCTACGCTGTACGCCCTGATGGACGCGGTGCGCCATCACGAATCGATCTACAAGCAGGCCGGTGCAGTGCATGGCTGCGCACTCGCGCAGGCCACGCCGGAGGGCTGCAGCATCCTGATGTTCTTCGAGGACGTCGGCCGGCACAATGCAGTCGATGCGATCGCGGGCCAGATGTGGCTGGACGGCCTGGACGGCGCCGACAAGATCTTCTACACCACCGGCCGCCTGACCTCGGAGATGGTGATCAAGACCGCCCAGATGGGCATCCCCTTCCTGGTCTCGCGCTCCGGCCTCACGCACATGGGCTGGCAGATCGCAACCCGGATCGGCCTCACCATGATCGGCCGCGCCCAGGGCAAGCACTACCTGCTGTTCACCGGCGAGGACCGTTTCGAGCGCAACTGAAGCCGGCCTCGCGGCCCTTTGCCTGCACGGGCGAAGGGGAAGACCTGATCACGACACACTGCCAGCCATGAACGACGCCACGCATTCCCATTCTTCCAACCCATCCCCCGCCGACCGCCGCATCACCGGCGTGCTGCTCGCCGGCGGCCAGGGCAGCCGCATGGGCGGCGTCGACAAGGGCCTGGTCGAGCTCGCCGGACGGCCGATGGCTGCGCATGCGCTCGAGCGCCTGGCACCCCAGATCGACGAGCTGATCATCAACGCCAATCAGAACCCTGTCGCCTGGCAGGCCTTCGGCTACCCCGTGTTCGGGGACGACATCGACGGCTTCGCCGGCCCGCTCGCCGGGCTGCATGCGGCACTGATGCGCGCACACCATCCCTTCGTGGTCACGGCGCCCTGCGACTCGCCCTTCCTGCCCGCGGATCTGGTCGAGCGCCTCGCCACAGCCCTGCACGCCGCCGGCGCCCAGCTCGCGGTGGCGAAGACCTTCGACCAGCCGCATCCTGTGTTCTGCCTGTGCAGGCGGGACCTCGCCGGACACCTCGGTGCCTTCCTCGCCTCTGGCGGGCGCAAGATCGACCGCTGGTACGGCAGCCTGAACATCGTCGAGGTGCCCTTCGACGACGAGGAAGCGGCCTTCCGCAACATCAACACCCGCGCCGAACTCGAGGCGGCAGCGGGCGCGTTGCACACGCCGGACAGCTGAGCATGCGCCCCCCGCGATGAGCAAGGCCCCGCTTTCCACCCCTACGCTGCCCGACACCGGGGCGCTGCAGAGCCCGTGCCTCACCGCGCGTGAGGCCGCGGCTTTCCTGCACCTGAACGAGAAGAAGCTCTACGCGCTGGCCAACAGCCGCGAGATCCCTGCAGCACGGGTGGGCGGCAAGTGGCTGTTCCCGCGCGCGATGCTGGAAGAGTGGCTGCTCGAGCAGGCCCACGGCGGCGCGCTCACCGACCGGCTGCTGATCACCGGCAGCGACGACCCGCTGCTTTCGGCCACCGTGGCCGCGCTCGCACCTGCGCTCGGCAGCGATGCCTTCATCGCCTACAGCCCGACCGGCACCCTGGCCGGGCTCGAGTTGCTGGCCCGCCGGCGCGCCAGCGTCTGCGCACTGCACTGGGGCGGGGTGGAGCACAGTGCCCAGCAGCACGCCACGCTGCTACGCCGCTTCGCCCCCCATCGCCAGTGGGCGCTGGTGCGCCTGGCGCTGCGGGAGCAAGGCGTGATCCTGCGCCGCGGACTGGCGGTGGACGGCATCGGCACATTGGCCGCCTTCGACTACCGCTGGGCGATGCGCCAGACCGGCGCCGGCTCTGCACACTTCCTCGAGTCGGCGCTCGCCAGTCGCGGGTTTTCTGTGGCGGACTGCAGCGCGGTCGCCACCGCCCACACCGAGCGCGAAGCTGCAGCGCTGGTCGCGCGCGAGGACGCCGACTGCGCACCCGGCACCCGCGGCGCGGCGGCCGAGTTCGGCCTGGGCTTCCTTCCCCTCGGCTGGGAGGCCTTCGATCTGGCGCTGCCGCGCGAGGTGGTGTTCCGCCACCTGTTCCAGAACCTGCTCTCCGCCTTCGGCGGCCCGGCTGCTCGCGCGCTGGCAGGTCGGCTCGGAGGCTACGACCTCACCCCGCTGGGCCAGGTCATCGGACTGGACTGAACACCCGGGCGGCGATGAAGTCCGCCACCGCATGCGGATCGTTGATGTCGAGCTGAGGCAGCGCGGTGTCGAGCGGCGCGTCGGTCGCCACCGCAACGATGTCCGGGTCGTTCAGGTGCAGCAAAGGCGCCGCGATGACCGTACGACGCACCTCGATCTTCGGGATCCGCGCGCGCTTGAAACCCTCGACCAGCACGAGATCACACGGCCCCAGATGGGCGAGCAGCTCATCCAGCGTCGCTTCGGGGGCGCCGCGAAGTTCCCGCGTCAGCGACCAGCGCTGCCCGGAACTGACCATGACCTCGCGGCAACCGGCCTGACGGTGGCGCCAGGAGTCCTTGCCCGCGTGATCGATGTCGAAGCTGTGGTGCGCGTGCTTGACCAGGGATACCGCGAGTCCGCGCGCGCTCAACACGCCGATGACCTGCTCGACCAGGGTCGTCTTGCCGCTGCCGGACCAGCCGGCGAAGCCGATGACTTTCATGTTGCATCCGTTTTCGTATGCGCCGTGTTTACACGAGCGTCGGCGAGGCCGGCTTCAATACGATATTCCGGCTCGGCGAGCAAGCTCACCGTGAAGCACGTTCCCTCGCCGGGCCGGCTGTCGACCTCGATACGGCCGCCGTAGCGCTCCACCAGGGTGTGGCTGATGGAGAGCCCCAGGCCGGTGCCCTGGCGCTTCTTGGTGGTGAAGAAGGGGTCGAAGATGCGCGCCATGTCCTCGGCACGGATGCCACTGCCGGTGTCGCGCACCCGGATGAGAGCGCCGCGTGCATCGGCATCCGCATCGCGGTCGACCGTGGACAGGGTCAGCGTCCCGCCGTCCGGCATGGCCTGCACCGCATTGACGATCAGGTTGATCAGCACCTGCTGCAGCTCCTGCAGGTTGATCTGCACGTTGACCGTCGCCGCAAGGTTCTGCACGACCCTGACCTCCGAGCGCGCCAGATGCTGGCGGGTCAGCAACAGGCAGTCGGCGAGCGCGGCATTTACGTCCACGTCCTCCACGTAGCCGGCGAACTCCCCCGGGCGCGCGAACTGCAGCAGCTTGGTCACGATCAGCCGGATGCGGCCCACCTGCTCGTGGATCAGGCGGATCTCGTTGCTCACCGGTTGCGCCGCCGGGCCGAGCTCCTCGCGCAGCAGGTCGAGATTGCCCTGGATCACCGCAGCCGGGTTGCTGATCTCGTGCGCGACGCCCGCGGTGAGTTCGCCGATCGCAGCGAGTTTCTCGCTCATCACCAGGCGATGCTGGGCGGCACGCAGTTCCTCGTTGGCCGTAGCAAGATCCGCCGTGCGTTCGGCCACCTTGCGGTCGAGCGATGCGTTCAGCGCCTGCAGCTCGTCCCGGCGCGCGGCCTGCTCGTCGAGCAGATGGTCGAAAGCGTTGGCCAGACGCCCCAGCTCGTCACGGCTGGCGACATCACTCACGCGCGCACGCTCATCGCCCGCGTCGATCCGACCGATGGTGGCGTGCATGCGCTCGATCGGGCGGAAGATGCTGCGTGCCCAACGCAGCGTCAGCAGCGCACCCACGATCGAGACCGCAAGCGAGAGCGCGGCGACGATCAGCAGCGCCATCTGCTTCGCGGCACGGAAGGGGGCCTCGAGAAAGCCCACATAGAGCATGCCCACGCGCTCGCCGCGGCTGTCGAGCACCGGCTCGTAGGCGGACACGTACCAGTCGTTCACCACGAAGGCGGTCTCCAGCCAGGTCTGTCCGCGGTCGAGCACATGAGTGCGAACTTCGTCCGAAGCACGCGTACCGAGCGCCCGCGCGCCCTCGAACAGGCGCACGTTGGTGGCGATGCGCACATCATCCACGAACAGCGTGGCTGTACCCTCGCTACCTTGCGGAAGCGTTCCTTCGCGATAGACGATGGCGTTGAGCGTGTCGATGAAGCCGAGATTGCCATTGAGCAGCACCCCACCTTCGAGCACGCCGGCCAGGGCGCCCGTTTCATCGTGCACCGGCGCTGCGGCATGCACGATCAGCCCGCGCGTTTCCGCCGCGCGCGGATCGGGACGGGCACGCTCGGTCGACACCAGCGCAAGCCGCGCGCGTTCGGCAAGCAGCGGTGAGATCGCCGCGAGGGCCTCGGGCGCAAGCCGCTCGATCACGCTGCCACCTGCGCCAAGCATCGCCCGCTGCACCATCGGCCACTGCCCACGCTCCGGCATGGAAGACAGGCCGGAGGACGAAACCAGCACCCGCCCGGAGGCGTCGAGCAGGTTCAGGAAGTCCAGGCCCTGGCGCGCCTTGCTCGCCGCCAGGAGAGCCTGCAGCGCCGCTGGGTCGCGCTGCGCCCGGGCGAGTGCCTGCGAGGCCGCGAGCGCCTGCACGTCTCGTCCGGCACCTTCGATCACGCGCTCGAAGTAGCCATGCGCCGTCGCGAGGTCGCTGCCCACGCGCGACACCATCAGGCGGTGGTAATACGCCTCGCCCCAATACCAGATCAGCCCCATGACGATGGGAAAGCCGAGCATCAGTGGGGCGAGCACCAGGCACAGCAGCTTGGCGCGTACCGAGCTGCGCAAGCGCTCAAACCCACCCATCCGCCCCGCCCCCCGACACGTTGCGCATTGTCCGTGCAGCGCTCATGCCCGGCGGCCAGCCGGCACGGCGGCCGGCGGTTCCTCCGCTGCCCACTCGGCGAACTTGCGCTCCAGCGTCTTGCGCGACACCCCCAGCCGGCGCGCCGCCTCGGTCTTGTTGCCCTCGCAATCCGCGGTGACGCGCTCGATGTGGCGGCGCTCGATCTCGGCGAGGGTCAGCGCCAGCTCACCCGGCGCGGGCACCTGGCGTGGGCAGGGTACGCCCAGCGGCTCGGGCGGAAAACAGCCCAGGATCATCGAACGCTCGACATGGTTGCGCAATTCACGCACGTTGCCGGGCCATGCGTAGGCACAGAGCCGGGTCACGACCTCATGCGTGAGTGGCAAGGGCGCCACGCCAAGCTGGCCGGAGAGCTGCTGCATGAAATGCACGACCAGCTCCGGGATGTCTTCCGCGCGTGCACGCAAGGGTGGCAGCACGATATCCACCACCGCAAGCCGGTAGTACAGGTCCTGACGGAAGCGTCCGGCCTGCACCTCTGCGGCGAGGTCGCGGTTACAGGCGGCGACGATGCGCACATCGACCGGCACCTCGCGCTCTGACCCCACCGGCCGCAGCCGGCGCTCCTCCAGCACGCGCAACAGGCGGGTCTGCATGGCGAGGGGGAGTTCGCTGATCTCATCAAGGAAGAGCGTACCGCCATGGGCGTAGTAGAACAGGCCGTTGCGGCTCTCGGTGGCGCCGGTGAATGCACCCTTGACGTGACCGAAGAGTTCGCTCTCGATCAGCTCGGAGGCGATCGCGGCGCAGTTCAGCGGCACGAAGGGGCGCTGCGCCCGCGGGCTGCTCTGGTGCAGGGCGCGCGCCACGACTTCCTTGCCGGTGCCGGATTCACCCTGCAGCAGCACAGTGCTCGGCATCTGCCCGACGCGGCGCACCATCGCGCGCAGCTGAGCCATGGCCGGCGAGTGCCCGACGAGGCCGAGCGGATCATCCCCACCGCGGGCGCCAGCCAGCTCGCGCCGCAGCACGAAGTTCTCGCGGCTCAGACGCGCGCGCTCGAAGCAACGTTTGATGGAATTCAGGATCTGGTCGACGCGGAAGGGCTTGAGGATGAAGTCCGACGCCCCGCCGCGCAGGGCGTCGATCGCCGTCTCCATGTCGGCGAAGGCGGTGACCAGGATCACGTCGCCGGTATAGCCATGCTCGCGCAACTCGTGCAGCCATTCGATGCCCGACTTGCCCGGCAGCGCGATGTCGAGGACGAGCAGGTCGAAGTGCAACCGCGCCATCAGCGCCGCCGCATGCTCGGCATCCGCGGCCGACTGCACCATGCCGCAGCGTCGCACGAGCGTACGCTCGAGGAAGTTGCGCATGCCCTCCTCGTCATCGACGACAAGCACCGAGTGTGCCTGCCAGCTGTATTCGGCCAGGTCCACGGTCGTTCCGCCCTCGGTGCCCTGCCTGCCCTGTCTCGACTCCGGCATCTCGCCTACTCCCCCTCCGCCATGCGCGATGCTGCCCGGATCACCCATGCCCCGCATGCTCAGAACGGCTTGAGAACAACCAGGAACACGACGACGAACAACACCAGCACCGGAATCTCGTTGAACACGCGATACCAGACATGGCTGCGCTGGTTGCGCCCCTCGGCGAAGGCGCGCATCAGCCTGCCGCAATACAGATGGTAGGCGATCAGCAACACGACCAGCAGCGTCTTCACATGCAGCCATCCGCCAGAGAAGCCGTAGCCGAACCACAGCCACAGCCCGAGCGCGACCGCGAGGATGCCGAGCGGAGTCATGAACCGGTAGAGCTTCATCTCCATCAGCGCAAGGCGCTCACGGGTGGCCGCATCCTCGGCCATGGCGTGGTTGACGAACAACCGCGGCAGGTAGAACAGGCCGGCGAACCAGCTCACGACGAAAATGATGTGCAAGGCCTTCAGGGTCAGCATCTGCTCAGGGCTCCGGTTGTGAATGGGTCGAAGCGCCGACGCGGCCGGCGAGTGCGGCTCGCAGGCCGTCGGCAATGGTCGGATAGGCGAAGCGCACGCGAAGTTCGCGCTTGATGCGCCGATTGTCCAGCCGGCGCGATTCGCTCATGAACGACAGCGTAAGCGGCGACAGGCGGGAAGCGATCGCGTCCCGGCTCAGGCGCTCCGGCCGGGGCAGGCCGAATGCATCAGCCACGGCATCGAAATACGCCCCCATCCTGAGGCCGGAGTCGTCGCTGGCGTTGTACACCCGCCCGGCCGGTGCACGCAGCAGCGCGATACAGGCGAGGCGGGCGAGATCCTCGGCATGGATGTGGTTGGTATGCACGTCCTCGTCGGCAGCCAGCACCGGATCGCCGCGACGCAGGCGCTCGAGCGGCAGGCGGTCACCCGCGTAGATCCCGGGGGCACGCAGGATTGCGACCCGCACTCCGCAGCGGCGGCCGAAGCGGCGCAGGCGCGCTTCGGCATCGACCCTACGCCGCGCACGCGCCGTCGTGGCACGGAGCGGACGCGTCTCGGAGACCTGCTCACCGCCACAGTCTCCGTAAACCCCTGTCGTGCTTATGTATACCACCCCCTGTGGTAGACTTTTGCCACCTCCGAGTGCGGCCAGCAGACGCTTCGTCCGCGGGTCTCCCTCGCCGCTCGCGGGCGGGGGGGCAAAATGCAGAATGGCATCAGCCAGACCCGCGAGCCGACGCAAGCTGCTACGGTCGTCGAGGTCGCCGATCAGCGGCAGCGCGCCGGCCGTGCGCAGCGCCGCGGCGGCCTCGGGCTGGCGCACCAGGGCGTACACGCGAAAACGCCGCGTCAACCACGGGAGCGCACGCTGCGCGACATCGCCGCTGCCCACGATAAGAATTCGTTTCATTTGCCGATTATCTCACGCACCATGACCCACCGGATTTCACTTCGCCCCGGCGATCACAGCTTCGACGCCACCGACGACCAAACCGTGCTCGACGCAGCGCTCGCCGCGGGGCTGATGCTGCCACACAGTTGCCGCGATGGCGCCTGCGGCGCCTGCAAGGGCAAGGTGCTCGAGGGCCGGGTCGACTACGGCCTCCACGCCGAGGGCGCGCTGACCGCTGCCGAGCGCGCCGAAGGCCACGCGCTGTTCTGCTGCGCGAAACCGCTCACCGATCTGGTCATCCAGGCGCGCAACGTCACGCGTGCCGGTGACATCCCGGTCAGGAAGATGCCTGCGCGGGTACAGAAGCTCGAGCGCCTGGCCGACGACGTGATGCGCGTGGACCTGAAGCTGCCCGCGAGTGAGCAGTTCCAGTTCCGTGCCGGACAATACATCGACATCCTGCTCGCAGACGGTCAGCGGCGCAGCTTCTCCATCGCGAACGCACCGCACGATGCGGCCCATCTCGAGCTGCACATCCGTCGCATCGAAGGCGGCCGCTTCACCGGGCACGTGTTCGAATCCATGAAGGAGAAGGAGATCCTGCGCTTCGAAGGCCCGCACGGTAACTTCTGGCTGCGCGAGGATTCCGACCGGCCAATCGTGATGATCGCGGGCGGGACCGGCTTCGCCCCGATCAAGGGCCTCGTCGAGCACGCGATCCACATTGGCCTCACCCGCCCGATCACGCTCTACTGGGGCTCACGTACCCGGGGCGGCCTGTACATGGATGCGCTCGCACGCGGTTGGGAAGCCGCCCTGCCGGGCCTGCGCTACGTGCCGGTGCTCTCCGATGAAGTCTGGGACGGCCGCCAGGGCTTGGTGCATCAGGCGGTACTGGACGATTTCACCGACCTGTCGGGCCACGAGGTCTATGCTTGCGGCGCGCCTGTGATGGTCGATGCGGCGCACAGCAGTCTCTGCGCGGAACGCGGCTTGCCCGAAGAAGCCTTCTTCGCCGACGCATTCACGTTTGCCCAGCCCACGAACTGACGCCCGGAGCGCCCCATGAGCCAGACCACCCTGCTGACACGCGAGCCGGTCGTCAACAAAAACCGCGCCATTACCGCCAACCGCCTGATCGCTCATGGTCCCAACATCGCAGCGGTCGTCGAGACGCTGGCCACCCTCAGCGATGCCTGGCCGACGCATCACCCGGTCTTCCTCAGCCTCGGCCGGCTGGTGCCAACACCCGAGTTGATGGATTGGACGATTCCCGACAACACCGCAATCGAGATCCCCGCGCAGACCCTCGCCCACCCGCAAACACAGGCGCTGATGGCCCGCCTGCAGGAAACCGGCGTAGGCATGTGCCTGACCTGGTTCCAGGCTGGCGTGGCGCTGCCTGCCGGCGCCGACTGGCGCTTCGTTCTGATGGACGTGCGCCGCGCACCCAATCCGGGCGGCTCGCCCGGACTCAGCCTGGCTTGGGGCCTGCCCGATATCGAAGGCTTCCACAAGGCGATCGGCGCCGGTTACGACGGTGCCTCCGGCTGGTTCTTCCTCCATGGCAACCCACCCGCAAAGAGCCTCACCCCAGGCCATGCGCAGATCGTGCGGCTACTCAACCTGGTACGCAACAACGCGGAGATCCGCGACATCGAGGCAGTGCTGAAACAGGACGTGGCGCTGTCCTACAAGCTACTGCGCTACATCAACTCCGCCGGCTTCGGCCTGATGTGCGAGATCCAGTCCTTCCGCCACGCAGTCAGCATCCTGGGTTACGACGCGCTCAACAAGTGGCTGTCGCTGCTGCTGGTGACGGCCAGCCGCGATCCGAGTGCCCCCGCGCTGATGCAGACCGCGATCGCGCGCGGTCGCTTCATGGAAGAGATCGGCGTGAGCTTCTTCGATGCGGGAGAGCGCGACAACCTGTTCATCACCGGCGCCTTCTCCCTGCTGCACGTCCTGCTCGGCACCTCGATGCAAGCTTTGCTGGACGAAATGAACCTGCCACCGAACGTCAGTGAAGCGTTGCTGTACGACCGGGGGGAGTTCGCGCCCTTCCTGCGCCTCGCCCAGTCCTGCGAGAGCTTCGATGCGAAGAACCTGAGCGCAGCGGTCGACGACCTGCATCTGTCCCCCGAGCAGATCAACCGGGCGCAGCTCGTGGCCCTGGCCTTCGCCGACAGCCTGCACGCCTGATCGCCCGCAGTGGCGGGCGATCAGGTGGCGGGCGCGGGCACTTCGTGTCGAGTGCCACTTTCGTCACGGAAATGCGCGTGGTCGGTCACTAGTGTAGTGCTGCGCTCTTGAGCGCACTTAATTGACAACTTCCGCTATCATGCTTCATGCATGCGGAGCGGAGGATCGAATGCGGGTTGCGCCAG
>NZ_JBNCAR010000029.1:0-46661 GCF_051280715.1 Thauera sp. AutoDN2
CGCCAGCATCGAGCTGCCCGCGGCCGAGCGGCCCGACAAGGAGTGGATGTACCTGCCCGCCTTCGCGCTGATTGCGCTCGTGTGGGCGATGCAGAAGCCCCGCCAGCGCAGGCGTGCGGCCGAACGCGCCGCGGCGCTCGCCGATGAGCGCACGCAGGCCTGAGCCACTGATCCGTCCATACTGACCAGCCCTCACCGAACAGCCTTTCCTCCCACCCCCGACAGGAGACCCCGATGCGCTACGAAACCATCCTTTATGAACTGCGCGATGGCATCGCCGAGATCCGCCTCAACCGTCCGCAGCGGCTCAATGCCGTGACTCAGCAGCTCTATGACGAGCTCAACGATGCGCTCACCCGTGCCGAGCGCGACGGCAACGCGCGTGTGGTGCTGATTACCGGCGAGGGCCGCGCCTTCTGCGTCGGCGCCGACCTCAAGGCGCACAAGGCCGGCCGCACCGCCTTCGACCGCCGCCAGTATCTGAAGGGCGAGCAGGACGCCTGCCACCGCCTGCTGCACCTGGACAAGCCGGTGATCGCCGCGGTGAATGGCTACGCGCTGGGGGCCGGCGCCGAGATCGCGATCGCCTCGGATTTCCTGCTCATGGCCGAGAGTGCGCAGATCGGCCTGCCCGAGATCTCGATCGGCAATTTCCTCGGCGGGGGTGTGACCTGGCTGCTGCCGCGCCTGGTAGGGCTGGCCAAGGCGCGTGAGCTGGTCTTCCTCGGCGAGCGCATCCAGGGTGAGGAGGCGGTGCGCATCGGGCTGGCCAACCGCGTGTTCGCAGACGAAGGCTTTCTCGATACCGCGCGCGAGTTCGCGCGCAAGGTGGCGGGCAAGGCGCCGTTCTCGATGGCGCTGGCCAAGAAGCAGCTCAACCTGTCGGCCGAGCGCACGCTCGACGCCTGCCTCACCGCCGAGCTCGAGGGCATGATGTTCGTTGGTACGACGAAGGACTGGCAAGAAGGCGTGGATGCCTTTGCCGAGAAGCGCGCACCCGTCTTCAAGGGGGAATGACACGATGACCGAGACGACAATCCAGACCGCACCCGCCCACAAGAGCGCCCTGCACGACTTTCTCGCGCCCGACGCTATCGCCATCATCGGCGCCTCGACCGACCCCACCAAGCGCGGCTACAAGGCCATGGTCGGTCTGATCAAGGGCAACTACCGCGGCAAGGTCTACCCGATCAACCCCAAGGTGTCCGAGATCCTCGGCGTGCCCACTTGCGCCTCGCTCGACGATGTGCCCGGCCCGATCGACCTGGCGCTGATCTGCACGCCGGCCAAGACCCTGCCCGGGCTGATGGCGGAATGTGGGCGCAAGGGGGTGAAAGGCGCTGTGATCCTCGCCAGCGGCTTCCGCGAGACCGGCCCCGAGGGCGCGAAGCTCGAGCAGGAGGTGCTTGACGCCGCGCGTGCCGGCGGCGTGCGCATCATCGGTCCCAACACCTCGGGCATGTTCAACCTGCACAAGAACGTGAACCTGCTCGACCTGCGCACGGCCAAGCCGGGCGACATCGGCTTCATCTCGCAGTCGGGCAACATGCTGCTGTCGCTGGTGCTGGAGGCCGAGTACAACGGCCACGTGGGCTTTTCGACCTACGTCGGCCCGGGCAACCAGACCGATGTGGGCTTCAACGACTACCTGCGCTACCTGGGCGAGGACGAGCACACCCGCGTGGCCACGCTCTACGTGGAGGGCTTCCGCGACGGCCAGCGCTTCCTGCAGGCGGCGCGCGAGATCACGCCGGTGAAGCCGGTGGTGGTGTACAAGTCCGGTGCCACCGAGCTCGGCAAGAAGGCCGCCAGCTCGCACACCGGCGCGCTCGCCGGCAGCTACGCGATGACGGTGGATCTGCTGCGCCAGGTCGGCGTGAGCGTGGTGCACAACTCCGACGAGATCCTGCCCGTGGCCGAAGGCCT
Organism: Thauera sp. AutoDN2; assembly: GCF_051280715.1. Classification (NCBI taxonomy): domain Bacteria; kingdom Pseudomonadati; phylum Pseudomonadota; class Betaproteobacteria; order Rhodocyclales; family Zoogloeaceae; genus Thauera; species Thauera sp. AutoDN2. Next base: position 1,927 of record NZ_JBNCAR010000029.1, read on the forward strand.
GGCGCTGATGCAGCAGGCGCGCGGCAAGCGCATTGCGGTGATCGCCGACGGCGGCGGTCAGGCGACCATTACTTCCGATCGCCTGTCCGAGGCCGGGCTGGCGCTGGCCGAGCTCTCCGAGGCTACACGCAAGCGCTTGGCTGAAGTCCTGTTCCCGCAAGCCTCGCTGGTGAATCCGGTGGACGTGGCGGGGAGTTCGGACGCCGACCCCGAAGTGCTCGCGCGCTGCGTGGAGATCGTGGCCGACGACGACAACGTGGATGCGGTGTTCCTGGTCGGCATGTTCGGCGGCTACCACACCCGCTTCGCCGAGTCGCTGCTGGGCGGCGAGATGCGCGCGGCGGAATCCATGATCGAGTTCGCCCGCCGCGGTGACAAGCCGCTGGTGATCTACAGCCTGTACGCGCCGGTCAAGCCGCCCGCGCTGCGCCGCCTGCACGAGGCCGGCGTGCCGGTGTATGCATCGATCGAATACGCGGTGAAGGTGCTGCAGGCGCTGGGTGAGCGCGGCCAGTACCTCGCCTGGCAGCACGGCCAGCCGCTGCAGGAAAGCGTGGCGCCCGACGAGACCATGCAGGCCATGTTCTCGCGCGCGCAGACCGAAGGCCGCGACCTGTACGAGTACGAGGCCAAGACCCTGCTGCGCACCCATGGCGTGGCGGTGGCGGGCGAGGTCGTGGCGCGCACGCCCGACGAGCTCGCCGCGGCGGTGGACGCGTTCGGCGAGCAACCGCTGGCGATGAAGGTCGTCTCCAAGGACATCCTGCACAAGTCCGACGCCGGCGGCGTCAAGCTCAACCTGGTCGGCGAGGCCGCGTTGCGTGAGGCCTTCGAGCAGATCATGGCGAGCTGCCGCGCCTACGACGCCAACGCCGACATCCGCGGCGTGCTGGTGACGCCGATGGCGAAGAAGGGCACGGAGGTCATCGTCGGCGTGGTGCGCGACCCGATCTTCGGTCCGGTGCTGATGTTCGGCCTCGGCGGCATCTTCGTCGAGATCCTCGAGGACGTGGCCTTCCGCGCCATCCCGCTGTCGCGCCGCGACGCCGAGTCCATGGTCGAGCAGCTCAAGGCGCGCAAGATCCTCGCCGGCGTGCGTGGCGAGCCGCCGGTCGACAAGGCCGCGCTGGTGGAGCTGCTGCTCAAGGTGTCGAGCATCGTCACCGCCTACCCGCAGCTCTCCGAGCTCGACCTCAACCCGGTCATCGCCTACCCTGAGGGCTACGCCGTGGTCGATGCCCGCATCATCACCAACCGCAGCGTGCTCAACCCCTGAGAGGACCGTCCATGAACCTGCCCCAGCTCACCGACGCGCTGCTCGACGTCGACAATCGCGTCGCCACCCTCACCTTCAACCGCGATGATCTGCGCAATGCGCTCACCGGCTCGGCGCTGATCGACGACCTCTGCGCCGTGGCCGACTGGATCAACGGTTGCGAAGAAGTCTCGGTGCTGGTGATGACCGGCGCCGGCGCGGCCTTCTCGTCCGGCGGCAACGTCAAGGACATGGCCGAGCGCGGCGGCGACTTCGCCGGTGACGTGGCCGAGGTCGCCACCCGCTACCGCCGCGGCATCCAGCGTATCCCGCTCGCGCTGCAGGCGGTGGAGGTGCCGATCATCGCCGCGGTCAACGGGCCGGCGATCGGCGCCGGCTTCGATCTCGCCAACATGGCCGACATCCGCATCGCTTCGACGAAGGCGAAGTTCGGCGAGACCTTCCTGAATCTGGGCATCATCCCGGGCGACGGCGGTGCGTGGTTCATGCAGCGCCTGATCGGCTACCAGCAGGCTTTCGAGCTCACGCTGTCCGGGCGCATCGTCGGCGCCGAAGAGGCGAAGGCGCTGGGCATCGTGCTCGACGTAGTCGAGCCCGAGCAGCTGCTGCCACGCGCCCGGGCCCTGGCCGCGCGCTTTGCCGCCCAGCCGCCCAAGGCCCTGCGCCTGACCAAGCGCCTGATGAAGATGGCGCAGCGCATGGAGCTGAAGGACTTCCTCGACCTGTGTGCGGCCTTCCAAGGCATGTGTCACAACGAGCCCGAGCACCTCGAGGCGGTGCATCGCATGCTGGCCGCGCAGAAGCGCTGAGCCATGCCCGCCGCCGCGCCCGCGGTGCGGCGGCACAGTTTTTCTTGCCCGGGTAAGCTGCTGTTTAAAATGTGAAATTCCGTGAAACACTGGCGCGGAACCTGTTCGCACGGGCGCTGAAGGCGTAAAATTACGCCCCTTGTTCACGCCTCGCAGCACGGAGCGCCTCATGCTCTACCCCACCCGTTTCGATGTCATCGTGGTCGGCGGCGGTCACGCCGGGACCGAGGCCGCGCTCGCCGCGGCGCGCATGGGCGCGGCCACGCTGTTGCTCACCCACAACATCGAGACGCTCGGCGCGATGAGCTGCAACCCCTCGATCGGCGGCATCGGCAAGGGCCACCTGGTCAAGGAGGTCGATGCGCTCGGCGGCGCGATGGCCGCAGCCACCGACGAGGGCGGCATCCAGTTCCGCATCCTCAACGCCTCCAAGGGGCCGGCGGTGCGCGCCACCCGCGCCCAGGCCGATCGCGTGCTGTACAAGGCGGCGATCCGCCGCCGGCTGGAGAACCAGCCGAACCTGTGGCTGTTCCAGCAGGCGGTGGACGACCTCACCGTGGTTGGCGACCGCGTGACCGGCGTGGTCACCCAGATCGGCCTGCGCTTCGAGGCCCCGGCGGTGGTGCTGACCGCGGGCACCTTCCTCAACGGTCTGGTGCATGTGGGGATGCAGAATTATTCCGCCGGGCGAGCGGGCGACCCGCCGGCGATCTCGCTCGGCGCGCGGCTCAAGGAGTTGGCGTTGCCGCAGGGGCGGCTGAAGACCGGCACCCCGCCACGGTTGGATGCGCGCACGATCGACTTCTCGGTGATGACCGAGCAACCGGGCGACGACCCGGTGCCGGTGTTCAGCTTCCTCGGTCGTCCCGAGCAACATCCGCGCCAGTTGCCGTGCTGGATGACGCAGACCAATGAAGGCACGCATGACGTGATCCGCGCCAACCTCGACCGTTCGCCGATGTATTCCGGTGTGATCGAGGGCGTCGGGCCGCGCTACTGCCCGTCGATCGAGGACAAGATCCACCGCTTCGCCGACAAGGACAGCCACAACATCTTCCTCGAGCCGGAAGGGCTGGAAACGCACGAGATCTACCCCAACGGCATTTCGACCTCGCTGCCCTTCGACGTGCAGTTGCAGATCGTGCGCAGCATCCGCGGCCTGGAGAACGCCCACATCCTGCGCCCCGGCTACGCGATCGAGTACGACTACTTCGACCCGCGCAACCTCAAGTCCAGCCTGGAGACGAAGTCGATCGGCGGGTTGTACTTCGCTGGCCAGATCAACGGCACCACCGGCTACGAGGAGGCCGCCGCGCAAGGCCTGCTGGCCGGCGCCAACGCCGCGCTGCAGGTGCAGGGCCGCGAACCCTGGTGCCCGCGCCGCGACGAGGCCTACCTCGGCGTGCTGGTGGACGACCTGATCACCCGTGGCGTGTCCGAGCCCTACCGCATGTTCACCTCCCGCGCCGAGTACCGCCTCTCCCTGCGCGAGGACAACGCCGACCTGCGTCTGACCGAGAAGGGCCGTGAGCTGGGCCTGGTTGATGACGAACGCTGGGCCGCCTTCTGCGCCAAGCGCGAGGCGATCGAGCGCGGCACCGCGCAGTTGAAGGCCGCGTGGGCGCGACCCGAGGCGATTCCCGCCGACGACCAGCAGCGCGTGCTCGGCAAGGCGCTCGAGCGCGAGCAGCGCTACTTCGAGCTGCTGCGCCGGCCCGAGACCAGCTACGCATCGCTGATGAGCCTGCCTGGCGCGCCGGAAGAACGCGAGACCGATGCGCAGGTCATCGAGCAGATCGAGATCGCTGCCAAGTACCAGGGCTACATCGACCGCCAGCAGGAAGAGGTCGCCAAGCAGGCGCAGGCCGAGGCCACCCGCCTGCCGGTTGATCTGGACTACGCGCAGGTGCGCGGCCTGTCCAAGGAAGTGCAGCAGAAGCTGAACCTGCATAAACCCGAAACCGTCGGTCAGGCCGGCCGCATCCAGGGTGTGACTCCGGCGGCCATCTCGTTGCTGCTCGTGTGGCTCAAGCGCCGCGACCTGGCGGCCCGGGCCGGTGGTGCAGCGAGCGATGAGGTGGTGCGGAGGCCGGCGGCATGAGCGGACGTCTGCAGGCCTACGCGGGCCAGCTGGGCGAGGGCATTGCCGCGCTCGGCCTCGCCCTGCCGCAGGAAACCGTAGATCGCCTGCTCGCCTTCGGCGAACTGCTGCTGAAGTGGAACAAGGTCTACAACCTCACCGCGATCCGCAATCCGCAGGAGGTGATCACCCACCACCTGCTCGACTCGCTGGCGGTGCTGCCGCATCTGGGCGCAGTGAACAGGCTGGCCGACATCGGCTCCGGTGGCGGGCTGCCCGGTGTGGTGCTGGCCATCGTGCATCCCGGGCTGATCGTCACCTCGATCGAGACCGTGGGCAAGAAGGCGAGCTTCCAGCAGCAGGCGAAGATCGAACTTGGCCTGGGCAACTTCGGCGTCCTCAACAAACGCGTCGAGCAGGTGCAGGCCGACGCCCTGCCCGGCGGCGCGGCCGACGGCGTGATCTCGCGCGCCTTCTCCAGCCTGGCGGATTTCGTGAACCTGTCCGGCCACCTCGTTGCGGAGGGTGGCGCGCTGTACGCGATGAAGGGCGTCAATCCGGCCGACGAGGTTGCTGCCTTGCCCGCAGGCTGGACCGTGACGGAGACCCATGCGCTGACCGTGCCGGGGCTGGACGCGGAGCGTCATCTGCTCGTCATCCGTCGCGCGTGACACTGCGCGGGGGTGATGATGTGCGTCACTCCGGCTGATGCGCCGCCGCATTGAAGTACACTCCGGGTTTCGCGCGATGCGCGCGGTCCCTGCAAATGGAATAGCCTGATTCGACCATGGCCAAGATTTTCTGCGTTGCCAACCAGAAGGGCGGGGTGGGCAAGACCACCACCTGCGTCAACCTCGCCGCTGCGCTGCAGCAGGCCGGGCAGCGCACGCTGCTGATCGATCTCGATCCGCAGGGCAATGCGACGATGGGCAGCGGCATCGACAAGCGCAGCCTGAAGAGTTCGATCTACCACTTGCTGGTCGGTCTGGTCGATCTGGCCGGGGTGCGCGTCACCTCGCCGACCGGCGGCTATGACGTACTGCCCGCCAACCGCGACCTGGCCGGCGCCGAGGTCGAACTGGTGAACCTCGACCAGCGCGAGAAGCGTCTGCGCAATGCGCTGGCCGCCTTCGATGCCGACTACGACTTCGTCCTCATCGACTGCCCGCCCTCGCTGTCGATGCTGACGCTCAACGGCCTGTGCTGCGCCAACGGCGTCATCATCCCGATGCAGTGCGAGTATTACGCGCTCGAGGGGCTGTCCGACCTGGTGAACACCATCAAGAAGGTGCACGCCAATCTCAATCGCGACCTCAAGATCATCGGTCTGCTGCGTGTGATGTTCGACCCGCGCGTGACCCTGCAGCAACAGGTCTCGGCGCAGCTCGAGGGCCATTTCAGCGATAAGGTGTTCCGCGCCATCGTGCCGCGCAACGTGCGCCTGGCCGAAGCGCCCAGTCACGGCATCCCGGGCGTGGTGTTCGACAAGGCCGCCAAGGGCGCCCAGGCCTACATGGCCTTCGCTCACGAAATGATCGAGCGCGCCAAGACCTTCTGAACCCGGACAAGACCATGAACAAACCCAGACTCAAGGGCCTCGGCCGCGGACTCGATGCGCTGCTGGCGGCCAATCAGGAAGACGAAGCCGAGAAGGGCGAGCTGCAGATGCTGCCCACAATCGCGCTGCAGCCGGGCAAGTACCAGCCGCGCACGCGCATGGACCCGGGCTCGCTGGAAGAGCTCGCTGCCTCGATCAAGGCGCAGGGCATCATGCAGCCGATCATGGTGCGTCCGGTGGGCGATGACGCCTATGAAATCATTGCGGGTGAGCGCCGCTGGCGGGCGTCGCAGATCGCCGGCCTGGCCGAGGTGCCCTGCCTGGTGCGCGACATCCCCGACGAAGCCGCGCTGGCGATGTCGCTGATCGAGAACATCCAGCGCGAGGACCTGAACCCGCTCGAGGAGGCCGGCGGCATCCAGCGCCTGATCGACGAGTTCGAGATGACCCACCAGCAGGCAGCCGACGCTGTCGGCCGTTCACGCCCGGCCGCGTCCAACCTGCTGCGCCTGCTGAACCTCGCCAAGCCGGTACAGGAGTTGCTGATGGCGGGGGACATCGATATGGGTCATGCGCGCGCGCTGCTGCCGCTTGATGGGGCCGGCCAGATCCAGCTCGCGAACCAGGTCGCTGCGCGCCAGCTTTCGGTACGCGATACCGAGCGCTTGGTGCAGCAGGTCCTTAACCCGCGCCAGAAGAAGCCCGCACCCCCGCCCGACCGCGACCTGCTGCGGCTGGAGGAGGAAGTCTCGGACGCGCTTGGCGCCACGGTGAAGATCAAGACCAGCAAGAAAGGGGCCGGCGAGCTCACGATCCGCTTCGGCAGCCTGGACCAGCTCGACGGACTGCTCGGTCGGTTGCGCTGAGCCTCCGCGGCTTCATTTGTTTTGCCGTGCCGTGCGAATGCCGCGTGCTTCGTCGACCCCGGCCAGCGGCACCAGTGCCGCGGCGAAAAGCGCGATGCAGAACAGCACTGCGCCCTGAAGCCCGAACAGCCACTGCAGCAGGCCTACGGCGAAGATGCCGAAGATCGCCGCCAGCTTGCTGAACAGACCCCAGAAACCGAACAATTCGGCGGCGCGGCTCTCCGGGGCGAACATTCCGACCAGTGCCCGTCCGACCGACTGGCTCGAACCCAGGCTCAGCCCCGAAAGCAATCCTGCAAAGAGGAACACCCGCTCCGCCTCCAGCGTCAGCCCCAGCGTGGCGTTGAGGGTTGCCGTCAGCGCTTCCACGAAGTAGATCGCGAGGATTGCGAACACCCACAGAAGCAGACTGAGCGCATACGTGACGCGACCGCCGATGCGGTCCTGCAGCGCGCCGAAAGCGAGCGCACCGAGAAGGGCGGTGATCTGGACGATCACGAACATCTGCGCGCGGGTGGCTTCGCTCCAGCCGATCACTTGCGCGCCGTAGATGAACGAGAAGGCCACGATCACATAAACGCCGGCCATCGCGAACAGGATGGAGATGAACAGCCGGAACAGATCGGGAAACTCTGCCACCGAATGGACTGTCCGCAGCAGGCGCCCGTAGGCGCTGAAGATCACCGCGGGCTGCAGTGTGCGATGTCGACCGCAGGCCGGTTCGCGCAGCCAGATGAAGGTCGGGATGGCGGCGAGCAGGAAGAATGCAGCTGCGAAGGGGCCCACCCAGCGGATGCGCTCGAAGTTCTCCGCGCTGACCTCGCCCAGGAAGGCGAGCACGAATCCGGCCGATACCAGCCCGCCTGCGTAGCCGAGCGCCCAGCCATAGCCCGAGATGCGCCCAAGCTCCGTGCTGTCGCCAAGAAAGGGTAGAAAGCTCGCGATGAAGGACTCGCCGGCGGAATACGCGGCGTTGGAGAGCACGATCAGCACGAAGCCAAGCCAGACGTGGCCGGGCTCGACGAAGTAGAGCATGCCGGTGCTGGCTACCGTGAGCACGTAGCTCGCGAAGAGCAGGCGCTTCTTCGCCTGCGCGTGATCCATTACCGCCCCGAGCAGGGGGGCGCTCACCACCACGATGGCGTAGCTCAGGCACAGCGCCGCGCTCCACAGCAGGTTGCCCAGACGGTAGCCGGGTGCGTCGCCCACCACGATGCGCGTGTAGATGTCGCCAAACACCACCGTGATGATCAGCAGCGTGTAGGCCTGGTTCGCAAAATCGAACATGGCCCAGCCGAAGATCTCACGGCGGCTGGCCTTGCGGGTTCTGATCATCCTGCTTCCCTGGAGCGCGCTGAAATGGATCCTCCTGCCGCGTTCAGGCGTCGTCAAGTGGTACGCTGAGCCCTCCGTCTTGTATAAGATACAAAACCACGTTCCCTGTACTATGCTGCATTGCACCGGAAGTTTGACTTTGCTGCGGTTAACCCCTACCATCCGCGGGATTTTGGGCGGTCGCCAGCGCCGTGCGCGCTGACGCGACAACACCGATGCTTAAAGCTGTCATACTGCAGTTGGTCGCAACACTCGTTGCAGTGCTGCTCTCGGGCGCGCTGTTCGGCGTTGCTGGTGCGATCTCCGCCGCAGGGGCAGGTTTGGCATGCGTGCTGCCAAGCTGGATGTTCGCGATGCGCTTGTCGGCCATCACGCGCAAGACCGGTTCGGCGACTGTGACCGCCTTCGTCGCAGGCGAGTTCATCAAGATCGCCTCGATAGTGGGATTGTTGGTGCTCGTGTGGGCCGTCTACCCTGACCTCCATTGGGGGGGCATGCTGGTCGGCCTGATCCTGGCACTTAAGGCGAATTTGTTTGCATTTTTGGTAAAGACCTGACCATGGCTACAGAAGGGCACGCCCCCACCGCATCCGAGTACGTCATTCACCACCTGACGCACCTCAACAACACCGGACACGCGCAAGAAAACATCGTCGACTGGAGCGTGATCAACATCGACTCGATGTTCTACTCGATCTCGCTCGGCCTGCTCACCGTTTTTCTGCTGTGGCTAGCAGCCCGCAAGGCCACCTCGGGTGTGCCCGGACGCTTCCAGGGTTTCGTCGAGATGCTCGTCGAGATGGTCGCAGACCAGGCCAAGGGCATCGTCCATAGCGCGGAATCGCGCCGCTTCGTTGCCCCGCTCGCGCTCACGGTGTTCGTGTGGATTTTCCTGATGAACGCGATGGACCTGCTGCCGGTCGATCTTCTGCCGCGGATCTGGGAGGGTGTGTACGCCGCCGGCGGTGGTGATCCGGCCCACGCCTACATGCGCGTCGTCGCAACTGCGGATCTTTCCGCGGCGCTGGGCATGTCGACCGGCGTGCTGCTGCTGTGCCTCTACTACAACATCAAGATCAAGGGCGTGAGTGGCTGGGTTCACGAGCTTTTCACTGCGCCCTTCGGCAGCCACCCGCTGCTCTACCCGGTCAATTTCGCGATGCAGATCATCGAGTTCGTCGCCAAGACGGTCTCGCACGGCATGCGACTGTTCGGCAATATGTACGCAGGCGAGCTGGTCTTCATCCTGATCGCGCTGCTCGGTGGTACGGCCACGGTCTTCGGCTTCCTGGGCCATGTCGTCGCAGGCACCGTGTGGGCGATCTTCCACATCCTGATCATCACGCTCCAGGCCTTCATCTTCATGATGTTGACGCTGGTGTATGTCGGTCAGGCCCACGAAAGCCACTAAGTTCCGGTTTCATCTTCAACGCAGTACCTGGTTTTTAAACTCACTTCCCCACTAAGGAGTCGTCATGGAAAACGTTCTGGGTTTTGTTGCTCTGGCTGCTGGTCTGATCATCGGTCTGGGTGCCATCGGTGCTTGTATCGGTATCGGCATCATGGGTTCCAAGTACCTCGAAGCCTCGGCCCGTCAGCCCGAGCTGATGAACGCGCTGCAGACCAAGATGTTCCTGCTCGCCGGCCTGATCGACGCCGCGTTCCTGATCGGCGTTGGTATCGCCATGATGTTCGCCTTCGCCAACCCGTTCCAGCTCTGATCGGTTCGAGTTCATCCTTTTTTGAACCAACCTGAGGGCCAAGAACCGTGAATTTGAACGCAACCCTGATAGCCCAGCTCGTTGTGTTCTTCATTCTGGCGTGGTTCACGATGAAATTCGTGTGGCCGCCCATCGTGAAGGCACTGGATGAGCGTGCGAAGAAAATCGCCGACGGGCTGACAGCTGCGGACAAGGCCAAGGCCGATCTGGCGCTCGCCGAAAAGAAGGTCGTCGAGGAACTGCGCAAGGCCCGCGAATCCGCGGGTGACGTGCGCGCCTCCGCTGAAAAGCAGGCGAGCCAGCTGATCGACGAAGCCCGCGCCGAAGCCAGCCGCATCATCTCCGCCGCCCGTGAGGCCGCCGAGACCGAAGCCGGCGCCGCCACCCAGCGTGCCAAGGAAGCCCTGCGCGACCAGGTCGCTCATCTGGCGATCGCAGGTGCAGAGAAGATCCTGCGCCGCGAGATCAATGCCGAGGTGCATGCTGAACTGCTTGCCAACCTGAAACAGGAACTGCACTAAGTCATGGCCGAGAACGTCACCATCGCGCGCCCTTATGCGGATGCCGCCTTCGAGCTGGCTCGCGGGGCAGATGCGCTGGGGCCTTGGTCGGAAGCGCTGGACCGGCTTGCCTTCGTGGCGGCCGACTCCGGCATGAAGGCGTGTTTCAGCGACCCCAGTCTGTCGTCGAGCCAGCTCCATGAGCTGGTGCTCGGCGTTGCCGGGGACCTGACCGCCGAGCAGCAGAATTTCGTTCGTGTTCTCGTGGACAACGACCGTCTGCTGGTGCTTCCGGAGATCCGTGACCTGTTCGTTCAACTGAAGAACGAACACGAAGGCGTCCTGGAGGCCCAAATCGCCTCCGCCTTCCCGCTCGACGATGCCGCGCTGGCAGCGTTGAAGGCAGACCTCGAAGACCGCTTCAAGGCCGCCGTCAATGTCAATGTCAGCATCGACCCCGAACTCATCGGTGGGGTCCGCATCGCCGTGGGCGACGAAGTGATCGACGCCTCGGTCCGCGGCAAGCTCGCGAACATGGCCGCTGCGCTTAAGAACTAGGAGCATACATACATGCAACTCAACCCCTCTGAAATCAGTGATCTGATTAAGAGCCGGATCCAGAACCTGCAGCTCGCTGCCACGTCGCGCAACGAGGGCACGGTGGTTTCCGTCACAGACGGTATCTGCCGCGTTCACGGTCTGACCGACGTCATGCAAGGCGAAATGCTGGAGTTCCCCGGCAACACGTACGGCATGGCGCTCAACCTCGAGCGTGACTCCGTCGGCGCGGTGGTCCTCGGCGAGTACGAGCACATCACCGAAGGCGACATCGTCAAGGCGACCGGCCGCATTCTCGAAGTGCCCGTCGGCCCCGAGCTGGTCGGCCGCGTCGTGAATGCGCTGGGTCAGCCGATCGACGGCAAGGGCCCGATCAACGCCAAGCTCACCGACAAGATCGAGAAGGTCGCTCCGGGTGTCATCGCCCGTAAGTCGGTTTCGCAGCCGGTGCAGACCGGCCTGAAGTCGGTCGACTCGATGGTGCCGATCGGCCGTGGCCAGCGCGAGCTGATCATCGGTGACCGCCAGACCGGCAAGACTGCGGTCGCGGTCGACGCGATCATCAACCAGAAGGGCCAGGACATGTACTGCGTGTACGTGGCCATCGGCCAGAAGGCTTCGACCGTCGCCAACGTCGTGCGCAAGCTGGAAGAGAACGGCGCGATGGAATACACCATCGTCGTCGCCGCCACCGCGTCGGAATCGGCTGCCATGCAGTATCTGGCCGCCTACGCCGGCTGCACCATGGGCGAGTATTTCCGCGACCGCGGCATGGATGCGCTGATCGTCTATGACGACCTGACCAAGCAGGCCTGGGCCTACCGCCAGGTTTCGCTGCTGCTGCGTCGTCCGCCGGGCCGTGAAGCCTACCCGGGTGACGTGTTCTACCTGCACTCCCGCCTGCTCGAGCGCGCCGCGCGCGTCAACGAAGACTACGTTGAGAAGTTCACCAACGGCGAAGTCAAGGGCAAGACCGGTTCGCTGACCGCTCTTCCGGTCATCGAGACGCAGGCCGGCGACGTGTCCGCCTTCGTGCCGACCAACGTGATCTCGATTACTGACGGTCAGATCTTCCTGGAAACCGACCTCTTCAACGCCGGTATCCGTCCCGCGATCAACGCCGGTATCTCGGTGTCCCGCGTCGGTGGCGCCGCGCAGACCAAGGTCGTCAAGAAGCTGTCCGGCGGTATCCGTACCGACCTCGCGCAGTATCGCGAACTCGCCGCGTTCGCCCAGTTCGCCTCGGATCTGGACGATGCGACCCGCAAGCAGCTCGAGCGTGGCCGCCGCGTGACCGAACTGATGAAGCAGGCCCAGTACTCGCCGATGTCGATCGCCGACATGGCCATCGTGCTGTACGCGGTGAACAACGGCTACTTCGACGACGTTGACGTGGGTCGCGTGTTGGCCTTCGAGGCTGCGATGCTGCAGTTCGTCAAGACCAAGCAGGCTGCTCTGGTCTCTTCGATCCTGAGCAAGAAGGAACTGGACGCCGACGGCGAAAAGACCCTGGCTGCTGCGATCGCCGAGTTCAAGAAGAGCTGGGCCTAAGGCCGGCGAGGGAGACGGAATATGGCTAGCGGTAAGGAAATCCGTACCAAGATCAAGAGCGTGCAAAACACGCGCAAGATCACCAAGGCCATGGAGATGGTGGCTGCGTCCAAGATGCGCAAGGCGCAGGACCGGATGCGTGCTGCCCGCCCCTTTGCCGAAAAGATCCGCCGACTCGCCGCGAACCTGTCCCAGGCCAATGTGACCGACTACAAGCACCCCTTCCTGGTCCGTAAGGACCAGGTCAAGCGGGTGGGCTTGATCCTGGTGACCACCGACAAGGGTTTGTGCGGTGGCCTCAACACCAACGTCCAGCGTATCGCGCTCAACGCGATGAAGGACTGGGAGTCCTCGGGCGTGACCGAGATCCGTGCCTGCGCAATCGGCAACAAGGGTCTGGGCTTCATGCAGCGCATGGGCGCCAAGGTGGTGTCGAACGTCACCCAGTTGGGTGACACCCCGCACCTGGAAAAGCTGATCGGTCCGGTCAAGGTCATGCTCGACGCGTTCCAGAACGACGAGCTCGACGCGGTTTACCTGGCCTACACCCGCTTCGTGAACACTATGAAGCAGGAACCGGTGCTTGAGCAGTTGCTCCCGCTCACCGGCGAGAAGCTGGGCACGCCCGACAGCTCGTGGGACTATCTCTACGAGCCGGATCCGCAGGTTGTCATCGACGAGCTGCTGGTACGTTACGTCGAGGCGCTGGTCTATCAGGCCGTGGCCGAGAACATGGCATCCGAACAGAGCGCGCGCATGGTGGCAATGAAGGCCGCTTCCGACAATGCCAAGAACGTGATTGGCGAACTGCAGCTGGTCTACAACAAGACCCGCCAGGCCGCAATCACGAAGGAGCTGTCGGAAATCGTCGGCGGCGCCGCCGCGGTGTAACGGATTATTGATTTAAGGATATGACGATGAGTCAAGGTACGATCGTTCAGTGCATCGGCGCCGTGGTGGACATCCAGTTCCCGCGCGAATCGATGCCCAAGGTGTATGACGCCCTGAAGCTCGAGGACGCTGCCGACTCCTTCGCCGAAGCTGGCCTGACCTTCGAGGTCCAGCAGCAGCTCGGCGACGGCGTGGTGCGCACCATCGCGCTGGGTTCTTCCGACGGCCTGCGCCGCGGCATGAAGGTTTCCGGCACCGGCAAGCCGATCTCCGTTCCGGTTGGTCACGGCACGCTGGGCCGCATCATGGACGTGCTGGGTCGCCCGATCGACGAGGCCGGCCCGATCGAGACCGACGAGCTGCGCGCGATTCACCAGAAGGCGCCGAAGTTCGACGAGCTGTCGCCGTCGGTCGAGCTGCTCGAAACCGGCATCAAGGTGATCGACCTGATCTGCCCGTTCGCCAAGGGCGGCAAGGTGGGCCTGTTCGGTGGCGCCGGCGTTGGCAAGACCGTGAACATGATGGAGCTGATCAACAACATCGCGAAGCAGCACTCCGGTCTGTCGGTGTTCGCTGGCGTGGGTGAGCGTACTCGTGAGGGTAACGACTTCTACCACGAGATGAAGGACTCCAACGTTCTCGACAAGGTCGCGATGGTGTTCGGCCAGATGAACGAGCCCCCGGGCAACCGTCTGCGCGTGGCGCTGACCGGCCTGACCATGGCCGAGCGTTTCCGTGACGAAGGCCGTGACATCCTGTTCTTCGTGGATAACATCTACCGCTACACCCTGGCCGGTACCGAAGTGTCCGCGCTGCTGGGCCGTATGCCTTCCGCGGTGGGTTACCAGCCGACGCTGGCCGAGGAAATGGGCCGTCTGCAGGAGCGAATCACCTCCACCAAGGTGGGCTCGATCACGTCGATCCAGGCAGTGTATGTGCCGGCGGACGACCTGACCGACCCGTCGCCTGCGACCACCTTCCTGCACCTGGACTCCACCGTGGTGCTGTCGCGTGACATCGCCGCGCTGGGTATCTACCCCGCAGTCGATCCGCTCGACTCCACCTCGCGCCAGCTGGATCCGCTGGTCGTGGGTGAAGAGCACTACGGTGTCGCCCGCCAGGTCCAGCAGACCCTGCAGAAGTACAAGGAACTGCGCGACATCATCGCGATTCTGGGCATGGATGAACTGTCGCCGGAAGACAAGCTCGCCGTGGCCCGTGCGCGCAAGATCCAGCGCTTCCTGTCGCAGCCCTTCCACGTGGCGGAAGTGTTCACCGGTTCGCCCGGCAAGTACGTCTCGCTGAAGGATACGATCAAGGGCTTCAAGATGATCGTCAGCGGCGAACTGGACAGTCTGCCGGAACAGGCCTTCTACATGGTCGGCAACATCGACGAGGCCATCGAGAAGGCGAAGAAGCTGCAGTAATTCGTCCGCCCGCGCGGTACCTCGGTGCCGCGCGGATTTGAAAAGGAAACGACATGGCTATGACGGTTCACGTCGACATCGTCAGCGCGGAAGAGCAGATCTTCTCCGGGCTGGCGGAATTCGTCGCGCTGCCTGGCGAGACGGGTGAACTCGGCATCCTGCCTGGACACATGCCGCTGATGACCCGGATCAAACCGGGTGCGGTGCGGGTGCGTGCCCAGAATGCGACTGAAGAGGAACTCGTCTTCGTCGCGGGTGGCCTGCTGGAGGTTCAACCGGGTCTGGTGACGGTGCTTGCCGATACCGCGATTCGGGGCAAGGATCTGGACGAAGCAAAGGCGCTCGAAGCCAAGCGCAAGGCAGAGGAAGCCATGGCGAACCAGACCGCACGTCTGGACTACGCCAAGGCCCAGGCTGAGCTCATGGAGGCGGTTGCGCAGTTGGCCGCAATCCAGCGTCTGCGTAAGCGCGGCCACTGATCGCAGCCGCTAGCAGCAAAGAAGCAGCCTACGGGCTGCTTTTTTTTCAGATGTTCTGCGCGCGACCCGTCAGTGCTTCCGTTCCAGCTTCGTGACGCGTTTTTCCAGACGTGCAAGGTCGTCCCGCAAGGCGATGAGCTGCTGCGTGAAGGGAACAAGGAAGGCACGGGGAGTCAGCACGGAGGCCTCCTCGGTCAGGTATTCTGCAAGGCTGCCGCCAGCACGCTCCATCGAGCGTTTGCCTTCATCGAGCACCTTGCGTCCACTGCCCACAATCCGGTGCGCGGCAATGTCCCCGAACAGGCGGGACAGATCCTCTTCTGCGTCCCAGCGCAGATGGCGGAACACGAAGCCGAGCGCCTCGGCAAACTCGGCGTTACCTTCGATGCGCACATGGCGCATCGCCGAGCCGAGGCCACTGGCAAGCAGTTGCGGCAGTTCCGCGAGTGCGAAGCGGAGCGTGACTTCGGGCTCGCATTCGCCCGCCCACTCTGCAAGATGCCCATCGGCCGCGATGCAGAAGCTGATCTCCCCGAGCGGCGCAAGCGCCAGGCGTGCGGTGCGTCCGGCGTGAGGCTGCAGGCGCTGACGTGCCCAGCCAGATTGGGAGAGGAGATGGTTGGTGCCGGAGAGAAAGACGCTGGAAAGCATGGTTCAAGCCTTTTCTGGGGACGGCGGGCGATGCATTGGCTGGCCTTGGCGTAGCGACCACCTGGGCAGACTCCGGCATGAAAAAAGGATCGCGCCCTGAGGCGCGATCGTGACCTTCAGCCGTCGCGTGCGTACGAGCGGCCCGCGAGCCGCGTCACAGCGCCCGCCGGCTTACTGAGACTGCTGGACCCCAGCGATCAGCCAGCCGCCGCTGCCGGCAAGCGGCTTGGTAAGGTGCCAGATTTCGCTGAAGGCTTCCGGCGCCGCGTCCGTCTGTTCGCGAAGCAGACCACTGAAGCGCACGCTGACCACGTAGCGGCTGTCCTCTTCGGCCACGTCGATCACCTCTGCATCGAGTTCGACCACGTCGGTGCGCTGTTCTGCCCCGCGACGCTCGTTGATCTGCATGGCGAGCTCCGCGAACACCTCGGGGGTGGTGAACTCGCGCAGGTCGTCGAGGTTGCCGGTGTCGTTGGCCGCCTGCAGGCGGATGAAGTTGAGCTTGGCCTGGCGGGCGAAGCCGTCGGCGTCGAAGCCGGACGCGCGGGCCCGTTCAAGGCCGGTGTTGGCCGGGGCGCCCGACGTCAGCGGCTGTTGTGCCTGAAAGGCAGCGGGTGCGCCGCTGCCCGCCTGTGCGCCTGCGTACTGCAGGCCACCCTGGCGGCTGGATGCGCCCCCGCGACGGAAGATCAGACGGAACAGGAAGAAGGCTGCCGCAGCGAGCAGGAGCAGCATCACGAAGTTCGCAAAGCCCTCGCCGAGGCCGAGGTGCGAGAACAGCGCGGCGAGACCGAGACCCGCTGCGAGGCCCGCGATCGGGCCCATCCACGAGCGTTTGGGCTGCGCGGCCGCGCCAGCGGTTGGGGCCTGCTGCTGCGTGGCGGCGGGCTGACGTGGTTGCTGCGCCGGCGGGGTGGCGTTGCGCTTCATGCCGAAACTGCTGCCGCCCCCAAGGCGCTTGGCTTCGGCTTCGGGAACCGCAAAGCCGAACGATACGACGGCAACCAGCAGCGTGATGAGAAGGTGCTTCATTGTGCGTTTGTCTCCAGGTTCAGATCTTGTAACCGCGGTGCAGGGCGACGACGCCTGCCGTCAGGTTGAAGTAGTCGACCCGGCCGAGGCCGGCTTGTTCCATCATCGCCTTCAATTCTTCCTGACCGGGGTGCATGCGGATGGATTCCGCCAGATAGCGATAGCTGTCCGCATCGTCTGCCACCTTCGCGCCCATCCAGGGCAAGAGCTTGAAGGAGTACAGATCGTAAATCGGCGACAGCGGCTTCCAGACGCGCGAGAACTCGAGTACCAGCAGGCGGCCGCCCGGACGCAGCACGCGCCGCATCTCCGCGATGGCTGCGTCCTTGTGGGTCATGTTGCGCAGGCCGAAGGCGACCGTGACACAGTCGAACCAGTCGTCCGGGAAGGGCAGCTTCTCGGCATTGCACTGTGCTGCGGGCATGGCGTAGCCGCGGTCGACCATGCGGTCTCGGCCGATTGAAAGCATGGCGTGGTTGATGTCCGTCAGCCACACCTGTCCGCTGCGGCCCACCTTGCGTGCGAACGCAAGCGAGAGATCCGCAGTGCCGCCGGCGACGTCGAGCACGCGGTCGCCCTCCCGCACGCCCGAGATCTGGATGGTGAAGTGCTTCCACAGACGGTGCAGTCCGAAGGACATGAGATCGTTCATCACGTCGTACTTCTGCGCCACCGAGGAGAAGACCTCGGCCACCTTCTTTTCCTTCACTTCCTCGGCGACGGTCTCGAAGCCGAAATGGGTCGTCTTGTCACGCATGATCTGCTCAGTGTTGATGGCCGCACCCGCCCTTGGCGCGGGCAGGCGGAGTAGGGACCTTGGCGGGGTCGCGCGTGCCACCGTTGCGCTCCAGCGCCTCCAGGTACGCGCTCCAGAGTTCTTCCTGGTGGCTGGCGATGGAGTACAGGTAGTCCCATGAATACAGCCCGCTGTCGTGGCCGTCGGAGAACACCGGCTTGATCGCGTAGTTGCCGACAGGGTGGATGTCGACGATGTCCACGTCGCGTTTGCCTTGCTGCAGGGTTTCCTGCCCAGGACCGTGTCCGCGCACTTCGGCCGACGGCGAATAGACGCGGAGGAACTCGAAGGGAAGCGTGAAGCGGCTGCCGTCGTCGAAGGCAATCTCGAGAAGCTTCGACAGGCTGTGCAGGGTGATCTCGGTAGGGATCGGAGTGGTTTCGTCGAGTCCGGCCATGGCGTCAATCCCGGTTCAGGGGCCACAATCATACCCGAATCGCCGGAGCTGGTTTCCGGCCAGTCGGGCGCGGGTCTGTTTCGCTTCCATGACCTGTCATCAAAGCGTCAAGGACCTGCAATACACTGCGCCTGCCGACAACAGGGAGTTCAGGCATGCCAGCGAACATTCTTCTCGTGGAAGACGAGCCTGCGATCCAGGAGCTGATCGCCGCCAACCTGGCGCGCGCCGGTCACCATGTGGTGCGCGCCGCCGATGCCGAAACCGCACAGCGCATCGTGCGCGAGGCGCTGCCCGATCTCGTCCTGCTGGACTGGATGCTGCCCGGTGCCTCGGGCGTGGAGTTCGCACGCCGCCTGCGTGCCGACGAGCGCACGCGCGAGCTGCCGATCATCATGCTCACCGCACGCGGTGAGGAGCAGGACAAGGTCACCGGTCTGGAGATCGGTGCCGATGACTATGTGACCAAGCCGTTCAGCCCGCGCGAACTCGTCGCGCGCATCAAGGCGGTGCTGAGGCGCCGCGCGCCGCAGGTCACCGAGGACGCGGTCGAACTTGGTGGGCTGCGTCTGGACCCCGCCACCCACCGCGTCACCGCAGGAGAGGCTGCGCTGTCGCTCGGGCCGACCGAGTTCCGCCTGCTCCACTTCCTGATGACGCATCCGGAGCGGGTCCATTCGCGTGCCCAGTTGCTGGATCAGGTCTGGGGCGACCACGTATTCGTCGAGGAGCGTACGGTCGATGTCCATATCCGCCGGCTGCGGAGCGCGCTTGAGGCCAGCGGTCATGACGGGCTGATCCAGACCGTGCGCGGCAGCGGCTATCGCTTCTCGGTCCAGGTGGCGAACCCCGCCACCCCTGCCTGAGGCCGAGGCCGCCGCCCGCGATGCCCATGAGCCGGCTCTCCCTCCGCTTCGTCACCCTTGGCGTTGCCACGCCGGTCGTTGCGCTCTTCGGGCTCGCCGCGCTCGCCGGGCTCTATCGCGGCGCCGATGCAGCGCTGGCCCTGATCTTCGTGGGCTTCCTCGGCGCATCGATCATGCTCGCACGCAACCTGCGACTGCTGGTGGCGTGGGCGCGTCAGCCCGTCGGCACCCCGGCGCCGCAGGGCGAGGGCCTGTGGGGGCAGGTTTTTGCCGAGCTGGGTGGTCGCATCCAGCGTGAGTGCGAGGTCAAGGAGCGCCTGTCCGCCGAGCTCGGGCGGTTCCAGCAGGCCGCGATGGCGATGCCGGACGGTGTGATCTACTTGGGCGAGGACGACCTCATCGAGTGGATGAACCCGATGGCCGAACAGCATTTCGACCTCGACCGCCGCAACGACCTGCGCGCGCCGCTGCAGAACCTCGTGCGTCAGCCTGAATTCGTTGCTTATCTCCGGTCCCGTCATCCGGCCGAGCCGCTGGTGATGCACCCGGCGCGGCGACGCGACCGCAGCCTGCAGATCGAGGTGGTTCCGCTCGCGGCGGGGCGACGCATGGTGCTCTCGCGCGATGTTTCACAGCTCGAGCGTCTGGAGAACATGCGGCGGGACTTCGTCGCCAATGTGTCGCACGAGTTGCGCACTCCGCTTACGGTGGTCGGCGGCTTCCTCGAGACGCTGATAGACGGCCTGGACGATTTCTCGCGTGAGGATGTCGTTCACTTCCTGACCCTTGCGAGCGAGCAATCCACCCGCATGCAGCGGCTGATCGAGGAACTGCTCACCCTGTCCGCGCTCGAGACCGGTGCGCCAGGAGTGGGCGAGGCGCCGGTGGATGTATCCGAACTGGTGGACGAAGTGTTCCGGGAAACCGAGCTGCTGTCGGCGGGTCGTCACGAGATTCGTCTCGCGCTCGATGGGGGGGGCGAACTGCTCGGGAGTCGCAAGGAGCTGCACAGTGCGTTCTCCAATCTGGCGAGCAATGCGGTGCGCTACACGCCTGCGGGGGGGCACATCGAGATCGGCTGGCGAGCGGGCGCGGGGGGCGGCGAGTACTGGGTACGCGATGACGGCATCGGCATCGATCTGGTGCACATCCCGCGTCTCACCGAGCGCTTCTACCGCGTGGACCGGAGCCGCTCGCGGGAGACGGGGGGCACCGGTCTGGGGCTGGCGATCGTCAAGCACATCGTCACCCGCCACCAGGGTGAGCTGAAGATCGAAAGCCAGCCGGGCGCGGGAAGCCGGTTTGCGATCCTGTTCCCGGCTTCGCGTCTCAAGTCTGGCTGAGCGGCTGGTCCACGGCGTCGAAACTGCACTGGTCGAAGTTGGTGCCGCGCAGCAACAGCTTGCACAGCTTCAGGTGGCGCATCTGGTCTCCGTCCCGGATCTCGATGCCGCGGTCGGCTTGGAACCACATCGAAGGCAGCACGAGGGATGCCGGTGTCTTGAGTGCCGGCGAGGCCGGCAGCATGAAGGCCTGATGGAATGGGTTTCGCCCGCCCGGCGCTAGCTGGCGGGCCGCCACGACGCGAGGAATTCCCGGCAGGATATTGATGCCGATCTCAAGTGTGCTGTCCTCGCGGTACATCAGCCAGCTCAGGTCGGCGAGGAGGATCTTCTCACCGTCGTGCGGGTCGATGCCGATGAGCTGGTGGTGCTCGAGCCGGGCTGCATCTCCCCGGCTCTGCAGGCGGAACCCGCCCACCGACTGGTCGAGCAGATCCCAGCTCTCCAGATCGAAGCCCAGGTTCATCGCCTGTTCCTGGCGGCGTTGCTGCGCCTTGTCCGGATTGTCCGCCATCGGAACCCGTTCACCGAAGGTGAAGAGCGAGATGTCGTCGCGCAGCTTGCCTTTGGGCGCTTCGGTTGCAGGTTGCTGGAACAGTTCGCCCTTGATTGCGAAGCCGATCGCAAGCCAGTCCCCCGTGAGTCCAATCTCGCCGCTCTTGCTGCGGCGTGGGAAGCGTCGCCCGGAAGAGGCCAGACCCCAAGGGCGGTACAGGGACAGCAGCAAGCGCGCGCACGCATTGGTCGGACAGTCTTCGCCCAGGCCGAGTGAAGCGGGTTTGACACCACGTTTGAACTGCGTCAGCACGGCCTGGATCTGGCTGGCCAGCGCGCTGCCGTCGAAGCGCAGCAGCGAGTCGGTGCGCTGCATCAGACCGAGGGGCTTGAGGCCGCAATCGTGTTCGGTGTCGATGCCATAGGCGGTGGGCTTCTGTCCGTCGAAGCTGCGGTCGAGGGTGCAGTAGGGTGCGAAGCGCTGTGCCCAGCGCACCACCCAGTTCAGTTCTCGTTCGCTGCGGCCATAGGGGTTCGCCAACTCCACCAGCAGCGTGGAGATGTAGGCCTCGTGCGGGCTCTGTGCGCGCCAGATCTCGTTGAGTGGCTCTCCGACCCGCACGCGCGCGACACCGTTGTGCACGGCAGCTGCGTACGCGGCATGAACGGCCTGCCAGGTGCCCGCCGACACCCCGCGGTGGGCACGGAAGTGCTCGATCAGCGCCTGACCCTCATAGAACAGGCAGCGCTGGGCCAGCAGTGCGCGCTGGTCGTCAAGCAGGCCTACAGGGCTGCTGGCTTCGGCAAGACGCGCGTATGACTTTGCCATCGCCTTCCACAGCCCGGTGACCCGGCCGAAGTCGTTGTTCTCGTCCTGATTGGGGGGCAGCGGGCGGGTGCAGTAGGTGCGTGCCAGTTCTCCCTGGACGAAGCTCAAGGTTTCACGTGCGGCCTCCAGCACCTCCAGGTGCTGGTTGGGCGCCGGCCGGGCATGCAGGAGCCCGTCGATGATGCGGACCAGGGTTGCGTGGGTGGTACGGAAATCGATCGGATGCAGCTTTTGCAGGAGTTCCAGGCAGAAGGCGGGTTGTGCGTAGTCCATGGGCGTCCGCTCCGGTCAGTCCGGTCTGGTGCAGTTGAGCGCCGCGTCGATGGCCCGCGCGAGAATGACCGGGTCCGCTGCGGCGTGGACCTGCCCCTCGCGCTGTGCGTGCCCCCACACCGATTCGGGAAAGTGCCGGTCGTCCCGGTAGCGGGGGATCACATGCCAGTGCAGGTGCGGCACCATGTTCCCGAAGCTCGCGAGGTTGATCTTGTCGGGATGCAGTGCCGAGCGCAACGCCGATTCGGTGGCCAGGACGACCTCGAACAGATGCATGCGGTCTGCCGCCGAGAGGTCGGTCATCTCGGCGATGTGCTCCTTCCAGACCACGCGGCAGAACCCCGGGTGGGCTTCGTCCTCCACGCGGAGGACACAGCAGCGACCGTCATCCCAGACGATCTGTTCCGGCGGCAGGGCGCAAAGCGGGCAATCCATGGTTGCTCTCGGGCAGGGTGGGTGCAGAATCCGACATGCAGTTTAAATCCTGCAACGCACTGCGGGGGAGGAACTGTTACGCACTTTCCGGCGCCTTTGCACTTGTGCTGGTCAGGGGGTTCGTGCTGGGGGTGGGCTTTGCGCCACGGTTCCGGTTTCTCCCAGGGCGACGGGGGCGCCCTCCCTGAATGCGACCAGGTTGCCGGGCGGGATCTGAATCCAGCTTTCGTTGTCGGTGAGCGGGGTGGTCGCGATGACCGCCACACGGTCGTCGGGTGTCGTCACGTGACGGAAGTCGAGTTCCAGATCCTCGTCGGCCAGGCGGGCGACGGTGAATGGCGCCTGGCGGATGATGTAGCACAGGCGCGAAGAACAATGTGCAAACAGCCAGTCACCGTCCGAGAGGAGGAAATTGCACTCGCCGAGGCTGCCGATCTCGCAGGCGAGTTCGCGCAGGGCCGCATGCAGCGCGTCGGCTGCAGGCATGCCGTGCGGGAAGCGTGCGGCGAGCACGTCGAGGATGTGGCAGAAGGCGAGCTCGGAATCCGTGCTGCCGACGGGCTGAAAGCGGCCCGAGAGCGGCGGCGCGAACGGCTTCAGGTTGCCGTTATGGGCGAAGATCCAGTATCGGCCCCACAGTTCGCGCTGGAAGGGATGAGTGTTCTCCAGGCGGACATCGCCCTGTGTCGCCTTGCGGATGTGTGCGATGACGTTGAGCGACCGGATCGGATACTGGCGGACCAGTTCGGCGACGGGTGATCGGGCGCTCGGGGCGGGGTCCAGGAACACGCGTACTCCCTTGCCCTCGAAGAAGGCGATCCCCCAGCCGTCGGCATGGTGATCGGTACGCCCTCCGCGTGCGCGGAAGCCGGCAAAGGAAAAGCAGATGTCGGTTGGAACGTTGCAGTTCATGCCCATGAGCTGGCACATCATCGAGCTCCGCAGGAAGGACGCATGCAGTATACCCATGGGCCTGCGCGGTGCAGTGACCGGCTCATCCAGGGGCGAATCAGTCCTCCGGGGGCGAATACGCTCACGGGGGGCTTGTGCTGTCCCGTGCGCGCGCCGCGGCCGATCCGGGGTGGTCGATGAGGCGGTCGGTCAGGCTTGCGCCCACCCACATTGCGCTCAACGTCAGCCAAGCGGTGAGCGCGAACACGGCTGCACCCGATACGCCGGCACCCACTGCGCAGCCGCCGGCGAGCATGCCGCCGAAGCCCATCAACAGCGCACCGGCAATGTAGCGCTTCATCGCGTGGCCGCCTTCGAAGCCCTCCAGCTTGAGCTCGCGCGCCAGGGCCGCAGCGATGAAGGAACCCAGGAACACGCCGGGAACCATGCCCAGGTCAAAGTTCAGCGGTTCGCCGGGTGGAGACAGCACCAGCATCAGCACGTCGGCCGAGGGACTGGTGAAGGACAGGCTCTGTACCGGTGTGGGCGAGAAGCTGACGGTGGAGAGCTGGAACGTGAATAGCCAGGCACAGCCCACCATCAGCCCGGCGGCGATCGCGCCCGCAGAAATGCGCGCGCCGATACCGCTGCGGCGGGCGAGCCACAGCCCGGCGACGAGCCAGACAAGACCGAACGCCAGTCCGCCGCCGTTACCCAGACCGCTGAGGGCGAGCAGGTCGCGGGCGCTGCCGCCTTCGATGGTCCACAGCGTGCCGAGCGCTTCGCGCCATGGCGACAGGATGCCGTCCATCGAAGCCTGGGCCGTGACCGCGAAGATCAGTCCTGAGAGCAGCGCGCGCAGATTGCCATTGGCGGCGAGTACCAGCAGCCGGCTTGAGCAGCCACGCGCGAGCACCATGCCGATACCGAACAGCAGCCCGCCGATGATCGGCCCCGACAGGCTGCCGGGGCTGGAGAGCTGGCGCACGTTTGCGGTGTCGAACACACCGGCGAGGATCAGCCCCTGGGTCAGCACCAGCGCTGCGGCAAAGGCCAGCAGCCAGACCGCGAGTCGGGGCCCCGCCTGCATGCGGGCCACCTCGATGACCGCAGCGCGCAGGCAGAAGCGCGCGCGCTGGGCGAAGAAGCCGAACAGCGCCCCGATGGCGAGTCCGCCGAGCGCGAGCGTCGTGTCCTCTCCGAGCTGGTCGAGGATCCGGGCCACGGTTTCCATGTCTCCTCCTGCGCCGGCATGGATCTGCCGGCTTGTTTAGAGGAAGAGAATATAAGAATGTGTCCAGGTTTGGGGCTTTGTGTTCCGGACGGAGGGGGGCGGGCTCAGCCCTCGAGCTTCCTGCGCAGCAGTTCGTTGACCTGGGCCGGACTGGCCTTGCCCTTGCTCGCCTTCATCACCTGGCCCACCAGCGCGTTGAAGGCCTTCTCCTTGCCGGCGCGGAATTCGTCCACCGACTTCTGGTTGGCGGCGAGCACCCCGTCGATCATGGCCTCGATGGCGCCCGTGTCGGTGACCTGCTTGAGCCCCTGCTTGTCGATGACCTCGTCCGCCGTGGCGCCTTCACCGTTCCACAGCGCCTCGAACACCTTCTTGGCGATGGCGTTGGAGATGGTGTTGTCGGCGATGCGCGCGACCAGCCCGGCGATCTGCGCGGGCGACACCGGCGATGCAACGATGTCGAGCTCGGCCTTGTTCAGGCGTGCGGCGAGATCACCCATGACCCAGTTGGCGCAAGGCTTTGCGAGTGCGGCGCCCGCGGCAGATACGGCGGCCTGGTAGAAGTCGGCGACTTCCTTGGATGCCGTAAGCGTGGTGGCGTCGTAGGCCGACAGGCCCCATTCATCCATGAAGCGCGCCTTCATCGCCCCGGGCAACTCGGGCATCTCGCCCTGCACGCGCGCCTTCCATTCTGATGCGATCACCAGCGGCAGCAGGTCCGGGTCGGGGAAGTAGCGATAGTCGTGGGCGTCTTCCTTGCTGCGCATCATGCGCGTCTCGCCGGTGTCGGGGTCGAACAGCACCGTGGCCTGCTGGATGCGCCCGCCGTCCTCGATGGTGTCGATCTGCCACTGCACCTCGTAGTCGATCGCCTGCTGCAGGAAGCGGAAGGAGTTGAGGTTCTTGATCTCGCGCCGGGTGCCGAACTCGGTCGCCCCCTTCTTACGCACCGAGACGTTGGCGTCGCAGCGGAACGAGCCTTCCTGCATGTTGCCGTCGCAGATGTCGATCCAGCGCACCAGCGCGTGCAGTGTGCGGGCGTAGGCCACGGCCTCGGCCGACGAGCGCATGTCGGGCTCGGAGACGATCTCGAGCAGCGGCGTGCCGGCGCGGTTGAGGTCGATGCCGGTCATGCCGTGGAAGTCCTCGTGCAGGCTCTTGCCCGCGTCTTCCTCGAGGTGGGCGCGGGTCAGGCACACGGTCTTTTCGTAGGCCTGCTCGCCCTCGCCGACGCGGATGGTGATCGCGCCGCCGACCACTACCGGCAGGTCCATCTGACTGATCTGGTAGCCCTTGGGGAGGTCGGGGTAGAAGTAGTTCTTGCGCGCGAATACGCTCTTCTCTGCGACGTGCGCGCCGATCGCCAGGCCGAAGCGGATGGCGCGCTCGACTGCGCCGCGGTTGAGCACCGGCAGCACGCCGGGCAGGGCGATGTCCACTGCGCTTGCCTGACGGTTGGGTTCGGCGCCGAAGGCGGTGCTGGCGCCGGAGAAGATCTTGCTGGTGGTGTTGAGCTGGGCGTGAACTTCCAGCCCGATGACGACTTCCCAATCGGATCGGCTCATCTTCTTTCTCGTGTTGCGTTCGGCGTCAGGCTGCGCAGCCTGGGCGGCGGGCGTGCCAGTCGGTGGCTTGCTGGAAGCGGTGTGCCGCCTCGAGCAGGCGGGCCTCGGCGAAGTAGTTGCCGATCAGTTGCAGGCCCACCGGCAGCCCGCCTGCACCGAAGCCGGCGGGGTGCGACAGGCCGGGCAGGCCGGCGAGGTTTACCGCAATGGTGTAGATGTCAGACAGATACATCTGCACCGGATCGTCTGCCATCGCGCCGAGCGCCCAGGCTGTGCGAGGCGTGGTCGGGCCGGCGATGAGGTCGCAGTGCTGCAGCGCGGCCTGGAAATCCTGTGCGATCAGGCGGCGCAGGCGCTGGGCCTGCAGGTAATAGGCGTCATAGTAGCCATGCGAGAGCACGTAGGTGCCGACCAGGATGCGGCGCTTGACCTCTGCGCCGAAGCCCTCCGCACGGCTTTTTGCATACATGTCGGCGAGATCGCCGTAGTCGGCGGCGCGGTGGCCGTAGCGCACGCCGTCGAAGCGGGACAGGTTGCTCGAGCACTCCGCCGGCGCGATCACGTAGTAGGCCGGGATCGCCAGCTTTGCGTTGGGCAGGGAGACCTCGACCGTGGTGGCGCCGAGCGCGCGGTACTGTTCAATTGCGGCGTCGATCGCGGCGCGCACGTCGTCGGCCATGCCTTCGGCAAAGAACTCGCGTGGCAGGCCGACGCGCAGGCCTTCGAGCGGCTTCGCCGCAGCCGGTGCGGCAAGCGCGGCGGCGTAGTCCTCGGTTGGACGTTCGAGGCTCGTGGAATCGCGCTCGTCGAAGCCGGTCATCGCCGATAGCAACAGCGCGCAATCCTCTGCGCTGGCACCGAAGGCGCCGCCCTGGTCCAGCGAGGACGCGTAGGCGATCATGCCGAAACGGCTCACCAGGCCGTAGGTCGGCTTGATGCCGGTGATGCCGCAGAAGGCCGCCGGCTGGCGCACCGAGCCGCCGGTGTCGGTGCCGGTGGCGATCGGCGCCATGCGCGCCGCGACCGCGGCGGCTGAGCCGCCGGACGAGCCGCCGGGCACGTGAGCCGTGTTCCACGGGTTCTTCACCGCGCCGTAGTACGAGCTTTCGTTGGACGAGCCCATCGCGAACTCGTCCATGTTGGCCTTGCCCAGGCTCACCGCGCCGGCGGCCTTGAGCAGGCTCACCACATGGGCGTCGTAGGGGCTGACGAAGTTCGACAGCATCTTCGAGCCGCAGGTGGTCAGCACGCCTTCGGTGCAGAACACGTCCTTGTGCACGAGCGGGATGCCGGTGAGCGCGCCGGCCGTACCGGTGGCGATGCGCTCGTCGGCGGCGCGGGCCGCGGCGAGCGCACCGTCGCGATCAACGGTGATGAAGGCGTTGAGCTCGGGATTGAGTGTGTCGATGCGGTCGAGGAACAGGCTCGCGAGTTCGACGCTGGAGATCTGCCGCGCGTCGAGCGCGCGGCGCAGTTCCGGGAGGGAAGCGTTGATCATGGGCTGGGCGGGAGTGTGGGCATTGCAAGCGGCGCAATGCGGATCATTCGATGACTTTCGGTACCAGATAGAGGCCCGCCTCGGTCTGCGGCGCGACCTTCTGGAAGGCGTCGCGGCGGTCGGCCTCGGTGACAAGGTCGGGGCGCAGGCGGGTGGCGAGTTCCTGCGGGTGGCTCATCGGCTCGACGCCGGTGGTGTCCACCGCCTGCATCTGTTCGATGAGGCCGAAGATGCCGTTGAGCTTGTCGCGCGTGGCCTCGATTTCGGCCTCGGAAAGGGCGATGCGAGCGAGGCGGGCGATGTGCCCGACCTGGTCATTGGAGAGCGACATGGCGTAACAAAACCTGCTTAATCCACAAAGGTTTGTAGGTTATCATAAGTGCCTTTGCCCCGCCCGGGGCTGCGCCGCGTTGCGGCGACGGGCGGGGTTTTCGCATTGCGGCGCGCCTGTCTGCCGCCTTGCGCGGTCAGACCTCCTCCACCGGTTTCGGAAGGTTTCATGTTCGGTTTCCTGCGCTCCTATTTCTCCAACGATCTCGCGATCGACCTCGGCACGGCCAACACCCTGATCTACGTGCGCGGCAAGGGCATCGTGCTGGACGAGCCCTCGGTGGTTGCGATCCGGACCGAAGGCGGTCCCAACGCCAAGCGCTCCATCCAGGCAGTCGGCCACTCTGCAAAGCAGATGCTCGGCAAGACCCCCGGCAACATCACCGCGATCCGCCCGATGAAGGACGGCGTGATCGCTGACTTCGTCGTCACCGAGCAGATGATCAAGCAGTTCATCAAGAAGGTGCACGACTCGCGCCTGCTGTCGCCCAGCCCGCGCATCATCATCTGCGTGCCCTGCGGTTCCACCCAGGTCGAGCGCCGTGCGATCCGTGACGCGGCCCTTGCGGCGGGCGCATCGCAGGTGTTCCTGATCGAGGAGCCGATGGCGGCGGCGATCGGCGCAGGCCTGCCGGTGTCGGACGCGACCGGCTCGATGGTGGTCGACATCGGCGGCGGCACCACCGAAGTCGGTGTGATCTCGCTCGGCGGCATGGTGTATGCGGGCAGCGTGCGGGTCGGCGGCGACAAATTCGACGAGTCCATCGTCAACTACATTCGCCGCAACTACGGCATGCTGATCGGCGAGACCACCGCCGAGAACATCAAGAAGGAGATCGGCTCGGCCTTCCCCGGCTCCGAGGTGCGTGAGATGGAGGTCAAGGGCCGCAACCTGGCGGAGGGTATTCCGCGCAGCTTCACGATCTCGTCCAACGAAATCCTCGAGGCGCTGACCGAGCCGCTCAACCAGATCGTGTCTGCGGTCAAGATTGGCCTCGAGCAGACCCCGCCCGAGCTCGGCGCGGACATCGCCGAGCGCGGCATGATGCTGACCGGCGGTGGCGCGCTGGTGCGTGACCTTGACCGCCTGCTGATGGAAGAGACCGGCCTGCCGGTGGTCGTGGCGGAGGAGCCGCTGACCTGCGTCGCGCGCGGCTGCGGCATGGCGCTCGACAAGATGGACAAGCTCGCGTCCATCTTCACCTCCGACTGATGCATAGCCCCGGCCCGCATGCCGGGGCGTGCGCTTCCTGACGGCCTGTGCTTTTTCGCGGATGTCTCTCGTCGGCCATCAGCCTCCTCCGATCTTCAAGCGTGGCCCGGCAGCGCCGGCGCGCCTGTTCGGCTTCGTCGCCATCTGCCTGGTGCTGCTGGTGGCAGACCTGCGCTTCCGCTACCTGGAAGTGCTGCGCAACGGGCTGTCGGTGGTGACCTACCCGCTGCAAATGGCCGCGTCCGCGCCTGCGGACGTGGCGCGCAACGCTTCGCGCTACTTCGGCACCTTGATCGACGTTCAGCGCGAGAATGCCGAGCTGCGCCGCATCCAGCTCGATGCCGGGGAGCGTCTGTTGCGCTTCGATCTGCTCGAGCGCGAGAACGCCGAACTGCGCGGCCTGCTCGAGATGTCGCAGCGCGTGCAGACACGCAGCATCGCGGCCGACATCCTCTACAACGCCCCGGATCCCTTCGCGCGCAAGGTCATCCTCGATCGCGGCGCACAACAGGGCGTCGAGGCGGGGCTGATCGTCGTCGATGCCCGGGGCGTGATCGGGCAGGTCACGCGGGTGCACCCGGTGCAGTCCGAGGTGACCCTGCTCACCGACCGCAACCAGTCGGTTCCGGTGAGCGTTGTGCGCAGCGGTGTGCGCGGGGTGCTCTACGGCATCGGGCGAAGCATGCTGGAGATGCGCCACGTGCTGGCAGACGTGGATGTCCAGCCCGGCGACCTGCTGGTGACCTCGGGGCTGGACGGGGTTTTTGTGCCCGGCTTGCCGGTGGCGAGGATCACCCGTGTGGACCGCGATGCGGGTGCCTTCGCGCGCATCGATTGCGAGCCGCTGGCTGCAATCGAGCGCAGCGTCCAGGTGCTCGTCGTGGGGCGCGCGTCGTATCCGCCACCGCCGCCCGACGCAGCGGGAGGGCGCTGAACCATGCAGCCGACCCACCGTTCGCGGCGCATCCTGTTGCCGGTCAAGCTCTGGTTCGTCTACCTGAGCCTCTTCCTCGCGCTCGGCCTCGAGTACATCCCCACTGGACGCACCCCGGGTCTGCCCGACTGGGTGGCGATGGTGCTGTCGATCTGGTGCGTGCGCGAGCCCCTGCGCATCGGCATGGGGGCGGGCTTTGTGTTCGGCCTGCTGCTCGATGTGGGTCTTGGCGCGGCGATGGGGCAGCACGCGCTCGCTTATGTCGTGCTGGCCTACCTGTGCACCAGCATCGCACGCAGGGTGCTGTGGTTTCCGGGCTGGCAGCAGGCGCTGCAGGTGCTGCCGGTCCTGCTGATCGCGCAGGGGCTGATGATGGGGGTGCGCCTGCTTGCGGGGGGCGAGTTCCCGGGTTGGTCCTATTTCCTTTCGAGCTTCACCAGTGCAGTGCTGTGGTGGCCGGTCTCGCTGCTGCTGCTGCTCCCGCAGTACCAGCCGGTGGAGCGCGATGACAATCGTCCGATCTGAGGTCGGCGTGCGATGACCGAGTTCCGTGCGCCTGCAGCCGAACTGGCCGGTTTCCGGCTTCGCGTCGTGGTTGCGGCACTGTTCGTGCTGATCTGCCTGGGTCTTCTTGCCGCACGCTTCCATTTCCTGCAGGTGCGCCAGCACGATTACTTTCTCACCCGCGCAGAGGACAATCGCATCGCCTTGCTGCCGGTGGTCCCGTACCGCGGCACCATTGTCGATCGCAAGGGGGTGGTGCTTGCGCGCAACTATGCGACTTATACGATCGAAATCACGCCGTCGCAAGTGAAGGATCTGGAGGCCACCCTGGACGAGATCGCCAAGCTCGTTCCCGTTGAGGCCCGCGACCGGCGCCGCTTCCGGAAGCTGGTCGAGGAGAGCCGCAATTTCGAGAGCGTGCCGTTGCGAAACCGCCTGAGTGATGAGGAAGTCGCGCGCGTGGCCTCACAGCGCTACCGCTTGCCGGGGGTGGATGTGAAGGCGCGCCTGCTGCGCGACTATCCGCACGGCGCCGCAGCCGCCCATGTGATCGGGTACATCGGACGCATCAACCAGCGCGACGTGGAGCGCATCGACGAGACGGGCGAGACGGCGAACTACCGTGGCAGCCTGTATATCGGCAAGGCTGGGCTGGAGTTGTCCTATGAAAGCGAACTGCATGGCACGACCGGGGTGGAGCAGGTCGAGGTCAATGCAGGTGGCCGGGCGGTGCGCGCCCTGTCGAATACGCCGGCAAAGCCCGGCAACGATCTGGAGCTGACGCTGGACATCGGCTTGCAAAAGCTTGCCGAACAGGCCTTCGGCGGCCGCCGTGGCGCGCTGGTGGCCATCGAACCGGCCACCGGAGGGGTACTGGCACTGGTGTCCACGCCGTCCTACGATCCCAACCTGTTCGTCGATGGCATTTCGACGCAGGACTGGAAGGCGCTTAACGAGTCCCCCGACCATCCGATGCTGCATCGTGCGATCTATTCCGCTTACCCCCCCGGGTCCACCTTCAAGCCCTTCATGGCGCTGGCTGGACTGGAGCTGGGCAAGATCACGGCTGACAAGGAGATCGCCGATCCCGGCCATTTCGTTTTTGGCGGTCATCGTTTCATGGACGACAAGGTCGGGGGGCACGGCATGGTCGACCTGCACAAGTCCATCGTCGTGTCGTGCAATACCTATTACTACCAACTCGCAGCCGATCTCGGCATCGGTGGCATTTCAAGCTTCATGGCGCCCTTCGGCTTCGGTGAGCGAACGGGCATCGACCTTCCGGGCGAAGCCAGTGGTGTGCTGCCCTCGCCGGAGTGGAAGATGCGCCGTTTCAGCAAGCCAGAGCAGCAGCGCTGGTATGCGGGCGAGACGATCTCCGTTGGCATCGGCCAGGGTTACAACGCCTATACCCCGCTGCAGCTCGCCAATGCGCTCGCGGCGCTGGTCAACGAGGGCAGGCTGTACCGTCCGCACGTGGTCAAGTACGTAGTCGATTCGCAGACGGGTGAGCGGCGTGTGATCGAGCCTGAGCCGCTGCGCCAGATTCCGCTGCAGCAGGCGCACCTGAAAGCCGTGCTCGATGCCATGGTGGACGTAAACCAGAGCGGTACCGGCAAGCGCGTATTCAAGGATGCCCCCTACAGTGTGGGCGGCAAGACCGGCACGGCGCAGGTGTACTCGCTGCGTGGTCAGCGCTATGACAAGGACAATGTGCGCGAGCGCCTGCGCGACCATTCCTGGTTCGTCGCCTACGCGCCGGCAGAGAACCCTCAGATCGCGCTTGCCGTGCTGGTGGAGAATGGCGGCTTCGGTGCGCAATCGGCTGCGCCCATCGCACGCCAGGTGCTGGACTATTACCTGCTCCACCGTGAGGCCGATGCACCGGCAGCAGAGGACGCAGAGGGCGTGGAGAGCACGGATGGCGTCGAGAGCGAGGCTGCGGGCGCTCCGCATGCAGCGCCTCCGGCTCCTGCGCAGATCCGGCCGGTGCAGGCCGCGGCGAGGGGTGTACGCTGATGGAGAAACGCTTCAACCCGCTGGTGTTGGTGCGCAGCTTCTTCCGCCCGATCGATCCGTGGTTGATACTGCTGCTCACGGTCCTGCTCGGTGCCGCGCATCTGTTGATGAAGAGTGCGTCCCCCGAGCGGCTCGACGCCCAATTCATGCACTTTGGTGTCGCGCTCGCGGGCATGTGGGTGCTCGCCTTGCTCAAGCCGCAGCGCTTGCTCGCGCTCGCCGTGCCGCTCTACCTGCTGGGCGTGCTGCTGTTGCTCGGTGTGGAGCTTTTTGGCGAGGTGTCCAAGGGGGCGCAGCGCTGGCTCGATCTTGGCGTGGCCCGCATCCAGCCCTCCGAGCTGATGAAGATCGCAATGCCCCTGATGCTCGCCTGGTTCTTCCAGAAGCGGGAGGGGCAGACACGCTTTTCTGACTTCGTTGTTGCGGGCGTGATGCTTGCGGTGCCGGTGGGTTTGATCGTGATTCAGCCGGATCTGGGCACGAGTCTGCTCGTGGCTGCGTCGGGGCTGTACGTGATCTACTTCGCCGGACTGTCGTGGAAGTTGATCGTGCCACTGGTGGTCGCCGTCGTGATCGGCCTCGGCTCCATCGTCGCGTTTGGCGACACCTTGTGCGAGCCGGAGGTCGATTGGCAGGTGCTGCGCGAGTATCAGAAGCAGCGCGTATGCACGCTGCTCGACCCCACCCGCGACCCGCTCGGCAAGGGCTTCCACATCATCCAGTCCACGATCGCGATCGGCTCTGGCGGGCTCACCGGCAAGGGCTGGATGGACGGCACGCAGACCCATCTCGCCTTCCTGCCCGAGCGCCACACAGACTTCATCTTCGCGGTGCTGGCCGAGGAGTTCGGTCTGGTGGGCGCACTGGCGCTGCTTGTCGCCTACGTCATCCTGTTGCTGCGCGGCTTTCACATCGCCGCGAATGCACCCACGCACGCCTCGCGTCTGCTTGCGGGTGCGATCACGATGATCTTCTTCACCTACGCCTTCGTTAACATGGGCATGGTGAGCGGCATCCTGCCGGTGGTGGGCGTGCCGCTGCCCTTCATCAGCTACGGGGGAACTGCGCTCGTCACGCTTTGTCTGGGGATCGGCATCCTCATGAGCATCCAGCGCAGCCGCTTTGCCGACAAGAACTGAAGGTCCGACGTGATTCACAACCTCCCGCCTCCCGCGCCAGGCATTGGCGCCCGTACCATAGCTGCTCCGCGAAGGTCCGCGTGCTCGCGCTTCCTCGCCCGGCTGCCGCTGCTTGCGGCGCTGGTCGCGGGGTTCGTTTTGACAGGCTGCGGCTCCCAGCCTGCGCGCGAGGCGCCGCGCGCCGAAGCGCCCTCGACCTCTCCTGCGCCCAGGGTCAGCACCCCGCGCGGTGGTGGCTACTACAAGGACGATGGTCCGGATGACATGATTCCCGCCGGGCTGGATGACATTCCGGATGCCGAGCCGCGGGTCGAGCCGCTACACCGTTTTGCCAACCGGCCCTATCACGTCATGGGGCAGAGCTTCGTGCCCGTCACCGAGCTGCGAGCCTTCCGCCAGCGCGGCCATGCAAGCTGGTACGGGCGGCGCTTCCACGGCAAGCCGACTTCCAGCGGCGAGCCCTACGACATGTACGGCATGACCGCGGCGCACCCCACGCTGCCGATTCCGAGCTACGTACGTGTGACGCACCTGGGCAACGGGCGCTCGGTGGTCGTGCGGGTGAACGACCGCGGCCCCTTCCTGCGCGGGCGCGTCATCGATCTGTCCTATGCGGCCGCGCACAAACTCGGCTACATCAACACCGGCAGCGCCGAGGTCGAGGTGGAGCAGATCCTGCCGGGCGAAGCACCCATGATCGCCACCCGCCCGGTGCCGCCCCTGCCGGCGCGTGCCGGTGAAGGCGCGGTTGCCGCCGCCGCGGGCGAGGAACTTCCGGCCGCGCGCGCGTTGGCGCCGCTGGCCCGTGCGGCGGCGCAACCGGCCCCGGGCATCGCGAGCGCAGCGGTGGGCGAATGTGCGGACGCGGCGGTGTGCGGCGCAGCGGCGGGGCTGGCGCCTCCGATTGCATCGGCCAGCGCGGGCATCTTCCTGCAGTTGGGGGCGTTTTCCTCGTACGCGAATGCCGAGGGTTTTCGTGACACTGTGCAGAGCCAGGCCTCCACGCTGGCCGAGCGCTTCGAGTTGCTCGCCGACGGCGAGCGTTTCCGCCTCCATGCGGGGCCCTACGACTCGGTCGATGCGGCGCGCAACGCAGCCGAGCGCATGGGCACCATGCTCAAGCTCAAGCCCTTCGTCGTGGTGCGCTGAAGGCCGCGGATGGCTGCAAGGGTTGAAACAAAGGCTTTCGTTTTTTGGTCTGCTTCGGGGCGGCGCCTATAATCGGGCGCTCCCCTTCTTCAAATTCCCCGGGTTGTTCTCATGCGTTTCCTGATCGCCGTATTCGTGTCGCTTTTCTCGTTCGCTGCGCTTGCGCAGTCGGTGCCGCCGCCAGCGCTGGCTGCGAATGCCTGGGTGCTGGTCGATCACGCCACCGGTCAGGTGCTGGCCGGCAAGGACGCCGACGCCCGCATCGAGCCGGCCTCGCTGACGAAGCTGATGACCGCCTACGTCACCTTCTCGGCGCTCAAGGCGGGCACGCTGAGCCCCGATCAGCAGGTGCCCGTATCGGAGCGGGCCTGGCGCATGGAAGGCTCGCGCATGTTCATCGAGCCCAACAAACCGGTCACGGTCGAACAACTGATCCATGGCGTCATCGTGCAGTCGGGCAACGATGCCTGCGTCGCGCTCGCCGAAACCATCGCCGGCAGCGAGGAGGCCTTCGTCGCGCTGATGAACCGCGAGGCGCAGCGCCTTGGCATGACCAATACGAACTTCTCCAATTCCACTGGCTTGCCCGATCCGCAGCTCTACACCACCGGCAATGATCTCGCGCGTCTGGCGACCGCGATCATCCGAGATTTTCCCGAGTACTACAGCCTGTATTCGCTCAAGGAGTACACCTACAACGAGATCAAGCAGCCGAACCGGAACCGTCTGCTGTACATGGATCCGACGGTGGACGGCATGAAGACCGGCCACACGAGCAGCGCGGGCTACTGCCTGGTGTCGACCGCCCAGCGCGGCCCGCGCCGGCTGATCTCGGTGGTGCTCGGTGCCGCCTCCGATACCGTGCGTGCGCAGGAGTCGCTCAAGCTGCTGAACTACGGCTTTCAGTTCTACGACACGGTGAAGCTGTACTCGGCCGATGAGGCCCTGTCGCAGTTCCGCGTGTGGAAGGGCAAGCTCAACGAATTGCCGGTGGGCTTCACCAGCGACTTCACGCTGTCTCTGCCCAAGGAGTCCGCGGACAAGATTCAGGCCACCCTCGAGAGCCGCCAGCCGCTGGTCGCACCGATCGAGAAGGGCCAGGAGGTCGGCACGCTGACCCTGAGTGCCGAGGGGCAGGCGATCGGCCGCTACCCGGTCGTGGCGCTGCAGGATGTGCCGGTGGCCGGTTTCTTCGGCCGCCTGTGGGACGCGATCGTGATGTTCTTCAAGAGCCTGTAAGCGCGGGGAATCGACATGGCCGATACACCGGGCGCGCAGACGCGCCAGACGCTGATCGAATACCCCTGCGACTTCCCGATCAAGGTGATGGGCGCGCGGGTGGATGGCTTCGCCCAAGCGGTGATCGAGGTGGTGCTGCGTCACGCGCCCGACTTCGAGCCCGCTGGCGCCGAGATGCGTCCTTCCAGCAAGGGCAACTACCTCGCGGTGACCTGCACCTTCCGCGCCTTGTCTCAGGGGCAGGTCGATGCGCTGTACCGCGAGCTCACCGCCCATCCGATGGTCAAGGTGGTGCTGTGATCGTCAAACGCCTCGGCCTGGTGGAGTACGCGCCGGCGCTCGAGGCGATGCGGGTGTTCACCGCTGGGCGTCAGGACGACACAGCCGACGAGATCTGGCTGCTGCAGCACCCGCCGGTCTACACCCTCGGGCAGGCCGGCAAACCGGAACATCTGCTGCAGAATCCGGCCGGCATCCCGCTGGAGCGCATCGACCGCGGTGGCCAGATTACCTATCACGGGCCCGGCCAACTCGTGGCCTACCTGTTGATCGATCTGCCACGGCGCCGGCTCAAGGTGCGTGAACTGGTCAAGCTGATGGAGCAGGCGATCATCGACACCCTGGCCGATTTCGGCCTTGCCGCCGAGCGCAAGGATGGCGCACCCGGCGTCTACATCGACGGCGACAAGGTCGCCGCACTTGGTCTGCGGGTCAGGAACGGCTGCAGCTACCACGGTCTGGCGATCAACGTGGACGCTGATCTGACCCCCTTCGGCTGGATCAATCCCTGCGGCTACGAAGGCCTCAGGACGATTCGCATGAAGGACTTCGGCATCGACGCCAGCGTGGATCAGGTCGGTGACTGCCTGCTCGGCCACCTTGAGCGCCTGCTGCCGCCCCTTTCCGCGGCAGATGCCTCGAATCCGGCCGGGCTGGCTGCCGCAACGCCCGCCCGCGCGCCATAATCGCGACAGCGCCCTTCCCCACCCGGAACCCACAGAGAACAGCGACCATGGAAACCCCAGCGCGCAAACAGCGCGGCGCCGACAAGACCGCCCGCATCCCCATCAAGATCGTACCCGCCGAGCGCCTCAAGAAACCCGACTGGATCCGTATCAAGCTCGGCGCGGGCATGGAGGCCGAGCGCTTCAACGAGATCAAGTCCACGCTGCGCGAGCACAAGCTGCACACCGTGTGCGAGGAGGCCTCCTGCCCGAACATCCACGAATGCTTTGGCAAGGGCACGGCGACCTTCATGATCATGGGTGACATCTGCACCCGGCGCTGTCCGTTCTGCGACGTCGGCCACGGCCGCCCCGAACCGCTCAACCCGGATGAGCCGACCGATCTCGCCAAGACGATCGCGGCGATGCGGCTGAACTACGTGGTGATCACCTCGGTGGATCGTGACGACCTGCGCGACGGCGGCGCCCAGCACTTCGTCGAGTGCATCCGCGAGACCCGCGCGGCGTCGCCGAAGACCTGCATCGAGGTGCTGGTGCCGGATTTCCGCGGCCGCATGGAGATCGCGCTCGACATCTTCGACGCCGCCCCGCCCGACGTGATGAACCACAACCTCGAGACCGTGCCGCGTCTGTACAAGCAGGCGCGCCCGGGCTCGGACTACGCCTATTCGCTCGAGTTGCTCAAGCAGTTCAAGGCCCGCCATCCCGAGGTTGCAACCAAGTCCGGCCTCATGGTGGGTCTGGGTGAGACGGACGAGGAGATCCTCGAGGTCATGCGCGACCTGCGCGCGCACGACGTCGAGATGCTCACCATCGGCCAGTACCTGCAGCCTTCGGGCGGTCACCTGCCGGTGCTGCGCTACGTACATCCGGACACCTTCAAGATGTTCGAGACCGAGGCGCTGAAGATGGGCTTCAAGAACGCCGCCTGCGGCCCGATGGTGCGCTCCAGCTACTGGGCCGACCAGCAGGCGCACGGCGCCGGGGTGGTGTGATCATGGCCGAGAGCCGTATCGGGGTCGTTCCCGCTTTGATCCTTGCCGCCGGCATCGGTTTTGCGGGGATGCAGGTGGCGGAGGGGGTCGAGCGCTTCCGGATGGCCGATCGTACCCTCACCGTGAAGGGGCTTGCCGAACGCGACGTGAAGAGCGACTTCGCCGTGTGGGCCCTTCCGTTCCGTCGCGCGGAGAACGACTTCGGTCGTGTGCAGCAGGCGCTCACTGCCGATCGCGAGCGGGTGATCGCCTTTCTGCGCGAGCAGGGTTTCAACGATGAAGAGATCGAGGTGCGCCCGGTGCAGGTGCAGGATCTGCTGGCGCGCGAGTATGGCTCGGATCGTGTGGCCTTACGCTTCACCGGACAGGGACTGGTGGTGGTGAAATCGGCCCGCGTCGATCTCGTGGCTGCGGCATCGAATCGTGTCGATCCACTCGTCGAGGCGGGCGTCCAGCTCGGTGGCGACAGTGGTGACGGCACGCCGCGCTATCAGCTGCGCGGCTTCAACGACATCAAGCCGATCCTGCTCGAAGAGGCGACCCTGAGTGCGCGCGAACTGGCCAGCAAGTTCGCGGCCGATGCGGGCGCGCGCCTGGGCCCCCTGCGCAGCGCAAACCAGGGCGCGATCCGCATCACCGACGACGACGACTCCGACATGGACACGTCGCGCACGATCGGCAAGCGCCTGCGCGTGGTCAGCACCTTCCAGTTCGGCCTCGAGTAGGGCGCGCCGCGCGACCCGAGCACGCGCTGCTGGAACATGGCGGCGGGCGCGGGCGACGCCGGGCAGGCCTCCCCCGGCGCATGCCCGCCGCCCATGGTCGATCAGGGGCAGCCCTTGCAGCCGTCCGTCTGCGCGTTGAGGAAGATCGCCTGGTCGAGGTTGGCGCCGGTGAGGTCGGCGTTGCTGAGCTGCGCGCGGGTGAAGTTGGCGCCCTGCAGGTTGGCGCCCGCGAAGGAGGCGCCCGCGAGCTTGGCGGCGCGCAGGTTGCTGCGGGTGAGCTCGGCGCCGTCGAAGCGGCTGCGCTCGGCGCGCGCGTTGGTGAGGTCGGCGCCGCCGAGCTTGGCGGCGGAGAGGTCGGCGTCGTGCAGGTCGGCGTTCTGCAGGATCGCGTTGCGCAGGTCGGCTTCCTTGAAGCTGGCGCCGGTCAGGCGTGCGCCGCGCAGGTTGGTGCGCAGCATCGAGGCGCCGTCTAGCGTCGCGCCCGCCATCTCGGCCTGGGAGAAGTTCGCCTCGTTCAGCGTGGCGCCGCGCAGGTTGGCGCCGGACAGGTCCGAGCGGGTGAACTGCGAGTTGGCCAGGTTCACCCCTTCGAGGTTCGCCCCGTTGAGGTTGAGGTTGGTGCACAGGGTGCCGCGGCGGATGTCGCAGCCGCCGATGTTGCCGCTGCGCTGGGCGTGGGCAGGCGGGAGCAGGGCGAGCAGGAGACTGGCCGAAAGAGCTGCGTGCAGCGTGGCGCGGATCATGGGCATGGGGAGCGTGGGCTTTCCTGTCAGGCGGGTTCGGCGAGGAGTTGCTCGAGCAGGCCGTGCAGCTTGTCGAAGTCGGGCTCGCCGAGGATCTTCTGCACGATCTGGCCGCGCCGGTCGAGGACGTAGCTGGTCGGCGTCAGGCGCACGCCCTCGAAGCCGCGCGCGATGCTGCCGTCGCGGTCGAGCACGAAGGTGAAGGGCAGCGCGCTGCGCTCGACGAAGGCGGCGACCTGGGCGGGCGGGTCGTAGTCCATCGCCACCGCCACGGTCCG
Organism: Thauera sp. AutoDN2; assembly: GCF_051280715.1. Taxonomy (NCBI): domain Bacteria; kingdom Pseudomonadati; phylum Pseudomonadota; class Betaproteobacteria; order Rhodocyclales; family Zoogloeaceae; genus Thauera; species Thauera sp. AutoDN2. The sequence goes on from NZ_JBNCAR010000029.1 coordinate 41,516, forward strand.
GTAGCCGCGCGCCTCGAACCTCTCCTGGGTCGCCTTCAGCGCCGGCATCTCCTTGATGCAGCTGGTGCAGGTGGTGGCCCAGAAGTTCACCAGCACCACCTTGCCGCGCAGGTCGGCGGTGCGGAAGCTCTGTCCCTGCAGCGTGGAGAAGGTCACGTCGGGTGCGGCCGGCTTCTGGGTGAACACGAAAAAGCCGGCGACGGCGAGGACGAGGACCGCGACGGCGGCGGCGATCTTGAGCTTCATGGCAAGGTCCGGAACGGTTGAAGTGCGCGGCGGCAGGCGCTTTGCGGGCGATTTTGAGCGAGCCACCGAGGCTTGTCACCCTTGCGCTGTCGGACAGACGCTGTCTGCAAAGGTGCCCGGTCTTGCTAGACTTGATTCATCAGGGCGCTGCGACCAAGGTCCCGGCCCCGTTTTTTGCTCCTGTTCAAGCCGAGGTAAGACCGCAATGACCAACCCGCCCGTGTTCACCTGGAGTGACCGTTTCCTGCTCGGGCACCGCACGATCGACGACACTCACCGCGAGTTCGTCGATTGCGTGGATGCGCTGCTGCGCGCCAGCGACGCGGAGATCCCCGCCGCGCTCGACGCCTTCGCCCGCCACGCCGAGGCGCACTTCGCGCAGGAGGACCAGTGGCTGGCCGCGCCCGATTTCCCCAACGGCGGCGAGTGCCACATCGACGAGCACGCCAAGGTGATGGCCTCGGTGCGCGAGGTGCAGGAGCTCGTCGCCAAGGGCGAGGTGGCGATCGCCCGCGAGCTCGCGCAGGCGCTGATGGACTGGTTCCCCGGGCACGCCGACTACATGGACTCGGCGCTCGCTACCTGGCTGGTGAAGAAGTCGCACGACGGCCGTCCGCTGGTGCTGCGGCGCAAGGAACATCTTTGAGCGCCTCGCCGGCCGGGCGCACGCCGCCCCGCCCTCGGCGTGGTCCGGCCCGTGTCCGCCGACCCGGACGCGCGATCGGCTAGAATCGACGTCCACGCCGCCCGGCCGGGCGGCTTTGCTTTTCTGCGATCCAGTTCACGATGTCCGCCCTCCTCAACGCGCCCCAGCGCGAAGCGATCCGCTATCTCGACGGCCCCTGCCTGGTACTGGCCGGCGCCGGCAGCGGCAAGACGCGGGTGATCACGCACAAGATCGCGCACCTGATCAACGAGTGCGGCATCAGCGCCAACAACATCGCCGCGATCACCTTCACCAACAAGGCCGCCAAGGAGATGCAGGAGCGCGTCGCCCACATCATGGGCGGGCGCGTGCCGGGCGGGCTCACGGTGTGCACCTTCCACGCGCTGGGGGTGCGCATCATCCGCCAGGAGGCCAAGCACTGCGGCTTGAAGCCGCAGTTCTCGATCCTGGATGCCTCCGACACCGTGCAGATCGTCTCGGATGTCGCCGGCGACAGCGACAAGGGTATCGCCAAGCAGATGCAGTGGCAGATCTCGTCGTGGAAGAACGCGATGGTCACGCCCGAGGAGGCCGCGCAGCTCGCCGACAGCGAAATCGCTTCGGTCGCCGCCAAGCTCTACAAGGAATACGAGCGCACCCTGCGCGCCTACCAGGCGGTGGACTTCGACGACCTGATCTCGCTGCCGGTGCGCCTGTTCGACGAGCACCCCGAGGTGCGCGAGCGCTGGCAGAACAAGCTGCGCTACCTGCTGGTGGACGAATACCAGGACACCAACCGCGCCCAGTACCGGCTGCTGAAGCTGCTCTCCGGCGTGCGCGGCGCCTTCACCGCGGTGGGCGACGACGACCAGGCGATCTACGCCTGGCGCGGCGCGGACGTCGAGAACCTGAAGCTGCTGCAGCAGGACTACCCCAAGCTCAAGGTGATCAAGCTCGAGCAGAACTACCGCTCCTCGCGCCGCATCCTGGAAGCCGCCAACACCGTCATCGCCAACAACGAGAAGCTGTTCGACAAGCGGCTGTGGTCGGAGCACGGCACGGGCGACCAGATCGTCGTGACCAACTGCCGCGACGCCGAGCACGAGGCCGAGTGGGTGGCCACCAAGATCGCCGCGCACAAGTTCGAGCACCGCACGCGCTTCAAGGACTACGCCATCCTGTACCGCGGCAACCACCAGGCGCGCATCATCGAGCAGCAGCTGCGCAACAACCGCATCCCCTACGTGATGTCGGGCGGGCAGAGCTTCTTCGACAAGGCCGAGATCCGCGACCTGATCGCCTACCTGCGCCTGCTGGTGAATGAAGACGACGACCTCGCCTTCATCCGCGCCATCACCACGCCGCGCCGCGGCGTCGGGCCGACCACGCTCGAGGCGCTGGGCGCCTACGCCGGCCGTCGTCACATCAGTCTGTTCGCGGCGGTGTTCGAGGAGGGCCTGACCCAGCACCTGAACGCCAAGCAGCTGCACGGCGTGCAGGAGTTCGCCGGCTTCATCAACCGCCTGCAGTACCGGGCCCCGCGCGAGCCGGCGGCGCAGTTGCTGGAGGACCTGCTGGCCGCCATCCAGTATGAGGCCTGGCTGTTCGAGCACTGCGACACGCGCGAGGCCGAATCCAAGTGGAACAACGTGCGCGACTTTGTCGGCTGGCTGGGGCGCAAGGGCGAGGAGGACGGCAAGAACCTGATCGAACTCACCCAGACCATCGCCCTGATGTCGATGCTGGACAAGGAAGACCCGGATTTCGACGGCGTGCAGATGGCGACGCTGCACGCCTCGAAGGGGCTGGAGTTCCCGCACGTGTTCCTGGTCGGCGTGGAGGAAGGCCTGCTGCCGCACCAGAGCAGCATCGACGAGGACAAGGTCGAGGAAGAGCGCCGGCTGATGTACGTCGGCATCACGCGCGCGCAGCGCAGCCTCAACATCACCTGGTGCGAGCGCCGCAAGTCGGGTCGGGAGTTCCGCCCCTGCGAACCGAGCCGCTTCATCGCCGAGATGGGCGACGACATCAAGATGAACGACCGCAAGACCGCCGCGCCGGTGTCGAAGGAAGAGGGCAAGGTGCGCCTGGCGAACCTGATGGCGATGTTCGAGAACCGCGACAAGGGCTGATCCGCGTGGCGTCGCGCACGCGGAGCACGTGACGGCAGCGTGTGCGGCGAGCGCGCACGAAAAAGGCAGCCCGCAGGCTGCCTCGTCCGTCGCCGCGCATTCGCAGCGGGGTTACTGCTCGACCGGCGGCTCGGTGTAGCCGGCACCGGCCAGGTTGGCCAGATAGGCCACGGCACGTGCCACCTCGGTATCGGTCAGATCGCTACCGCCGCCACGCGGGGGCATCGCACCCTTGCCCGCGATGGCCGACGCCGTCAGTGCGTCATAGCCAAGTGCCAGGCGGGGCGCCCACTCGCCCGCATCACCCGTCTTCGGTGCACCCACGGCGCCCGAGTCGTGACAGCCTGCGCAGATGGACTTGACGATCTGCTCACCGGTACGCGAGCCGGGCGCGACCGTGACGACCTTGAGTTCCACGCGCGCGACCGGCTGGATCAGCGATGCGGTCAGCTCCGGATCGATCTTGCCTTGATCCCCACAGCCAGCCACCAAGGCTGCGGTGATGATCGCGACGGCGGGCAGAGCGAAGCGGGTGGGGCGCAGTGTGCGTTGGTTCGACATGCTTGGATCCTTTGACGAGGAGTGACGCAAGACTGAATCTAAAGTGCGAATTATAGCCACGTAAGAACCATTGTGGCATCGTGTCATGGACTTTGCCCTCGAACACCGCTATCCTTCCCCGCCTTGTTCTGGATTTCGCCGGACAGCTTGGCGCCCGTAGCTCAGCTGGATAGAGTACTGCCCTCCGAAGGCAGGGGTCGGACGTTCGAATCGTCTCGGGCGCGCCATATTTTTCAATGGGTTAGGTCTTCGCGGACCTAGCCCATTGTTCTTTGTGACCACCCTGTGACCAAACCGTGACCACCCTGTGACCAAGCCAGTGTGACGTCACTCCGTCTTCGCCCCCGTTTGACTCTTGCCTTCCGTGACCACGCTGTCGGGGATGTGCTCGACCAACTGCTCGATCCTGCAGCCGAAGTAGCTGCACAGGCGATCGAGGACGTCAGCCGTTGGGTTGTAGCCGCGACGGTTCGCAATCTTCGACAGGGTCATACGGTGGATGCCGGTCGCCTCAGCTACCTCGACCAGGGTGATCACCCGGTCCTCGCGGTACTCCTTCTCCGCAAGCAGCTCCTTCAGTCGAAATCTAAGCATCGCTGCCTTCCTGGCTGCATGTGATGCTTAATTTTATCAGAAGCTCTTGACAGGCTTCATTTCATGCCTATACTAGGCTTTAAGTGATGCGTTTAAGTATCACTTGAACTTAATGTGTATCTAACGGAGAAGATCATGGAACACACCTATCTTACAACCGAGGAGCTGTCGGCGAAGATCAAGTATGACCCGAGGACGATTCGCGAGCGTTTGAAGGACAGCGTCCTGCTTGAGGGGCGCCATTACTTCCGGCCCTTTGGTGGCCGCAAGATCCTCTACATCTGGGAGGTCATTGAGCGGGATATGCGCGTGGAGGGCTCCAGCTTCGCGATCCCTATGGCCAACGGTGAGGTGTGCCATGGCTAGCATCCAGATAAGGAAGGAGACGGGTTGCCTGATCCTCGACTTTTATTACGCAGGTAAGCGTTGCCGCGAGCAGACCGCCCTGAAAGACACCGCAGCCAACCGCAAGCGCTTGCAGAAGGTGCTCGACCGTATCGAAGCCGACATCGCCGCCGGCGCCTTCGACTACCGTCGCTTCTTCCCCGGAAGCAAGAACGCCGCCAAGTTCGATCCAGCTCCTGCGGGGGCGATCGGAGCGCCACAGACGGTCTCCGCTGTCGGCGTTGCGGTGTCGCCGACAGCGCCCAGCGTCCCGAGCACGCCGCTCTTCAAGGACTTCGCCGAGACCTGGTTCGCCGAGAAAGAGGTGGAGTGGCGTCGCTCGTACCGCACGACGATCCGCCGGGAGCTCGACCGTGCGCTGATCCCTAAGTTTGGGGAGAAGGAGGTCGGCCAGATCTCCAAGGCGGACGTTCTTGCCTATCGCGCCGAGCTCGGCAAAGCGACCGCGAAAGGCAAGCAAACCAAACTGAGGTGCCCTACGTTTTCCGCCTTCCAAGCGGTCGTCCTCATGCTGCCATTTCTTGCTGATCCTGTCGTTCGATCCAGTTCTGCAAGAACGTGG